>JANOKR010000580.1:0-40415 GCA_031419315.1 Betaproteobacteria bacterium | reverse complement strand
GGTTGCCGGCCTTGTTGGCGGTGAGCGCCTTGACGATGGTGTCCTGGTAGCTGCCGGCGTAGATCGGCGTGACCTTGATGGTGGGGTTTTCGCGGCCAAAATCAGCGGCGTATTCGTCGATCAGCTTGGTGATCGGCCCGCCTACCGCGACCGGATAAAAAAACGAAATCTCGGTCGGTGCCTGGGCCTGCGCGCCAAGCGCGGTGGCCAATGCCGCCGCGGCTACGAGCTGGTTGAAGATTCGCTTGTGCATCGTCAATCTCCTTGGGTCTGGGTGGGAAAGTCAGGCGACTCGCGCGCCCTGTGAATCGAAATAATGCTCGGCGCTCGGCGGCCAATGCAAAGCCACCTGCGTGCCGGGGGTGACCTCGGTTTTGCCGTCGGCACGCACCGTGATCTGCTCGCTGCCGATCATGCAACGCAGCACCAGGTCGGCGCCAAGATATTCCAGGCTGCGTACGGTGGCCGGCACGCTGCCGCCGAGTGCGACCGATTCCGGGCGGATGCCTAACGTGCTGGCTGGACGTGCAACCGCGATCTCGCTGCCGGCGATGCGGCCGCCGTCCAGGCGCAGCAGGTTCATCGCCGGCGTGCCGATAAAACGCGCCGCAAAGGTTGTCGCCGGCTGTGCGTACAAGATTCGCGGCGCGGCGTTCTGCACGATGCGGCCCTGGTTCAGCAGCACCACCTGGTCGGCCATGCTCATCGCCTCGGTCTGGTCATGCGTGACGTAGACCACGGTCAGGCCCAGGCGCTGCTGCAGGTCGCGCAGCTCCTGGCGCATTTCCTGGCGCAACTGGGCGTCCAGGTTGGACAGCGGCTCGTCCATCAGGCAGACCTTGGTCTGCGCCACCAGCGCGCGGCCCAGCGCCACCCGCTGCTGCTGGCCGCCCGACAACTGCGAAGGTTTGCGCTCCAGCAGCGCCGTCAGGCCGAGCAGCTCGGCAGTGACTTTGAGGCGCCGCGCCGCCTCGACCGGCTCGACCTTGCGCACCGACAGGCCGAAGCCAATATTGTCGGCCACGCTGAGGTGGGGAAAGAGCGCGTAGTTCTGGAACACCATCGAGATGCCGCGCTGCGCCGGCGGCTGCGACGTGACATCCCGGCCATCGACAAACACCTGCCCGCTGCTCGCCGACTCAAGCCCGGCGATGATGCGCAGCGTCGTCGATTTGCCGCAGCCCGAAGGCCCGAGCAGGACGCAGAAGCTGCCCGGCTCGATCGCCAGGTCGATGCCATCCAGCGCCTTGGTGCCGCCCCAATCCTTGCTGATATTGGACAAACGAATCGATGACATGGCTGAAGGCGCGCGCTTAGGCGCAGTCAAGGCGGCGCTGCTTGGCGTGACGAGAACGGCGCGAGTATCGCCTGGAGCTCGGCATGCAGGCCGGCGTTGCCGGCCAGGCATTCGCGGGTTTCCAGGTAGTCGGCTTGACCTGAAAAGCCGCTCACCACACCGTCGGCTTCTTGCACGAGCAGGCCGCCGGCGGCAACGTCCCAGGCGTTCAACCCGAGGTCGAACTGCGCATCGCTGCGGCCGGCGGCCAGCCAGGCCAGGTCGAGCGCCGCCGACCCCGAACGCCGCAGCGCATGGGCCCGCTGCATCACCGCAGCGAGCATCTGCATCGACACCGCGAAGCCCGGGCCGGCGCGTGGCGGGCAACTCGTGGCGACCACCGCGTCAGCGAGCTGGCTGCGCTTGGCGACCTGCAAACGACGGCCATCGCAGAACGCGCCGCCACCGCGCGTGGCATGGAAGAGTTCGCCGCGGCAGACGTCGATGACGACGCCGAGTTCGACGCGGCCGCGCACCGCCAGCGCGATGCTCACCGCATAGGCCGGATAGCCGTGGATGAAGTTGGTCGTGCCGTCCAGCGGGTCAACGATCCAGACATGGTCGGCGCCCATCGCGCCATGCGCCTGCGCCGACTCTTCACTGCGCACCGCGTGCCCGGGATGCACATCGAGCAGGCCGCGCACGATGGCCTGCTCAGACGCCAGATCGACCTGGGTCACATAGTCGTCGGGCTTTTTGGCGCGCACTTGCAGCGACGCCGGATCAGCGGCGGCCGCGTGGATGATCGCGGCCGCGCGACGCGCGACTGCGATGGCCAGGTCAAGCATCGGGGGCCGAAAACGGTTGCGCTGCAGGCACCGCAGAGGCTGCATCCACCAGCTTCAGGCGCTGGACTTTGCCCGACGGCCCGCGTGGCAGTTCGGTGACAAAACGGATCAGCTTGGGCGCCTTGTAGCGGCCCAGATGTTGCTCGCAAAAGGCGCGCAAATCAGCCTCAATGCCGGCTTCAATGCCGGCCTCGGCATCGGCATCAGCAGCAACACCCGGACGCAGCACGATGCAGGCCAGAATCTCCTGGCCGTAGTGCTGGTCCGGTACGCCCACGGCTACAGCGTCGAGCACCGCGGGGTGCCGGAGCAGGACCTCGTCGATCTCACGCGGTGCGATGTTTTCGCCACCCTTGATGATCAACTCCTTGATGCGCCCGGTGACGAAGTAGAAGCCGTCGCTGTCGCGGTGACCGAGGTCGCCGCTGCGCAGCCAGCCGTCTGGCGTGAAGCTGGCCCGCGTGGCCTCGTCGTTTTTGTAATAACCGAGCATCACATTCGGGCCGCGGATCGCGATCTCGCCGGTGCTGCCGTCGGCCACCGGTTGCAGCGCGGCGTCGATGACGCGGGCCTCGCATCCAGACGCGCGGCCGACCGATCCGAGCTTGCGCTGGGCGGCGTCGAGCGGGTTGGAAAAACACGGCGCGACGGTTTCAGTCAGGCCCATCGTCTCGACGATGCCGATGCCAAATCGACGCTCGAAAGCCAGCAGGTGTGCGGGCGGCAGCGCGGCCGACGCCGAACGGCAAAAGCGCAGCAGCAGATCGACCGACGCCAAGGCCGCCGCCGCCGCGCCGGCAAGCGCATCGCTGTCATCGGCTTCGGCGTTGGCGTCAATGAGGTACGAGACCATAGTCGGCACGACGTTGAGCCAGGTGCACTGCGCTTGCCGCGCCTGCGACCAGAAACGCGCCACCGAAAAGCGCGGCGCCATCGCGACGCTGCCCCCACTGGCCAGTGGCGCCAGCATGGTCACCGCAAAAGCGTTGATGTGGTACAGCGGCAGCACGCCGAGCACGCGGTCGCCGGCCTCGAGTTGATGTTCGGCAACGATCGACTGCGCATTCGCGGCGAGGTTGGCTTGCGTCAGCATCACGCCTTTGGGCCGGCCGGTGGTGCCCGAGGTGTACATCAGCAGCGCCACGGCATCGGCCGGTGGCGCCGGCGGCGCCGGCGTGGTGGCGGCTTGCGCCGGCAGCACGAGCACGTCGGGGTCGACCACGAGCACCGGCGCGCGTGGTTTCAGCGCCCGCACCCGTTCGGCCCAGTCGGCACTGGCCAGGATCAGCTTGCAGTCGCTGTGATCGAGCACGTACTGCATCTGCTCCGGCTGGGACAGCAGGTTCACCGGGTTCACGCACCAGCCGCCGTGCATCGCGCCGAGCAGCAGTTGCAGCGTGCCCAGGCCGTTAGGCATGACCAGCGACACGGTGTCGCCGGGCACCAGCCCGTAGGCTTGCAGCAACGCGGCGACACGGCCGCAGCGGGCTTTCAGCTCGCCGTAGCGGAGTGGTTCGGCGGACGCACTGCGAGGTTCGGCGGCGTCATTCGCTGCGCTCGATTCGGTCGCTTCGGTCGAAATCGCGTAGACCGCATCGGGGTGCCGCGAAGCCTGCCACTCGATCAGATCGCGCACGCTGCGCATCACACCCGCGACATCGCTCATGTCTGGCCAAATTTGTCGAAATAGGCGCCGAAGATCTCGGCTTCACTCGGCACCTGCTCTGTTATCGGCCGCGAGATGCGGGTGATATTCAGGTAATGCCGGTAGCCCAGGTTGTCGGAGAAATTGTTGCGGCCCCAGGTGCCACAGCCCATCGACAGTGAAAACGGCAGGCCGTTGTCGAAGCTGCCGCCAGTGGCGATGCAATGGGCCTGGTCGACGATGACCCGCGACACCGGCAGCGTCAGGCCGAGTGCCAGCGCGCGCTCGGGCAGCGCACTGTGCAGGCCCACCGAATGCCCGGCGCCCTGCCAGGCGTAGATGCGCTCGACGATCGCCATCGCATGCGCGAAGTCGCGCGCTGCATAGAGCGCCAGCACCGGGCTGAGCTTCTCGCCGGAAAAAGGATGTGCCGCGCCGAAACCGTCTTCATCGACGATCAGGATGCTCGGGTCGAGCGCGGCGATATCGGCCAGGCCGGCGCGCTCGGCGACCACAACTGCCGGCTGCCCGGTGGCCGCCGCCGACAGCGTGCCGTCGGGAAACATCAGCCGCTGCAGCTGCGTTTTTTGCGCCGCGTCGAGCAGCACCGCGCCGCGCTTGCGCAACGCAGCGAGCAGTGGCGCACGCACGCTGTCGACGACCACCAGGCTGTTCTCCGACGAACAGCTCGTCGCGTTGTCGAAGGTCTTCGATCGGTGGATGCGCTCGGCGGCAAGATCAAGGTCGGCGGTTTCGTCGACGATGCCGGCGACGTTGCCGGCACCGACACCAAAGGCCGGCGTACCGCTGCTGGCGGCGGCACGCACATTCGCCTGCGAGCCGGTGGCGACGACGAGGTCACACTGACGCATCAGCTCCGCGGTGGCCAGCTTCGTCACCGGCGCCGGCAACAGTTGCACCAGGTCGTGCGGCGCGCCGATACGGTCGAACTGCGCGTGGATAAATTCGAGCAAGCGTGCCGCGGTGCTCCAGCCTTTGGGTGACGGTGCAACGATGACCGCGTTGCGGCCTTTCAAGGCGTTGATGATCTTGTTCGCCGGCGTCGCGCCTGGGTTGGTCGACGGCGTGATCGCGCAGACCACACCCACCGGGCGTGCGATCTCGATCAGGCCGAGTGCCGGATGCTCGGCGATCACGCCAACCGAGCGCGCGCCTTGCAGGTCGCGCAGCAGCCCGAGTGTCTTGCGGTGGTTCTTGCGGATCTTGTCGGCGACATTGCCGATGCCGGTGTCGGCCACCGCCAGCTCGGCCAGCGCGCGGTTGCGCGCAGGTTCGATGATCGCCCAACCGGCCGCCGCGACGAGTTCGTCGACACGCGCCTGGTCGTAGCCGTTGGCAATCTGTTGCGCTGCGCGGGCGCGGACGACCAGGGCGGTGATGTTGGCAACGATGTCGCCGACGTTGGTGCTGTCGTTTGCGCCGTCGTTAGCGCTGACCTTGTTGCTCACCTCAATCAGCCTTGATATTGGCGTCCTTGGCCAGCTTGGCCCACTTTGGCAGCTCGGCCGCCACCGCCACGCCCAGGCGCTCGGGCGTGCCACCCACGCCTTCAGCGCCCTGGGCGAGCAACTGCTGCCGTACCTCAGGGTCGGCGAGCACCGCGTTGAGCGCGCGGTTGAGCCTGTCGACCACCGCGCGAGGTGTCTTCGCCGGCACGAACATCGCGTACCAGCTGTCGACTTCGAAGTCGTTGATGCCGGCCTCTTGCATCGTCGGCACATCAGGAAACGCAGCACTGCGTTTGAGCGTCGACACTGCCAACGCCTTGAGCTTGCCGGTCTTCACAAACTGCGCCGCGGCAGGGATCGAGACCCACAGCGTCGGCACCTGCCCACCCATCACGTCGGTCACCGCCGGGCCACCGCCGCGATAGGGGATGTGCGTCAGCGGCGTGCCGATGCGCAGCGCGTGCAGCTCGCCCGCCAGATGGCCCGGCGAGCCGTTGCCCACCGAAGCAAAAGCCATCGTGCCCGGTTTGGCCTTCGCCAGCGCAGTCAGCTCGGCCACCGTGTTGGCCGCAAACTGCGGATGGGCGACCAGGATCTGCGGCAACGAGGCGACCAGCCCGACGGGCTCGAAATCCTTCAGCGTGTCGTAGTTGAGCTTGGCAAAAATCGCCGGGTTGATGGTGTGCGAGCTCAAGGTGAAGAGCACCGTGTAGCCGTCGGCCGGCGACTTGGCGACGACCTCGGTGCCGACCGAGCCACCGGCGCCACCCTTGTTTTCAATCACCACCGGCTGGCCGAGCGCGGCCTGGAACCTGGCCTGCACGATGCGCGCAATGACATCGGTGCCGCCGCCGGGCGGGTACGGCACCAGAAAGCGCACCGGCTTGTCCGGGTAGCTGCCGGCTTGCGCCAGCGCGGCGCCGTGAAGCAGCGGCAGGCTGGCCAGCAGCAAGGCGAGGAAACCACGGCGGGAAGGTTGTTGCATGCGAAGGCCCCTTTTGGCATCCAGGCGGCGCGCCTGCGATGCTCGCTAGCTTAGAGCTTCCTGCACTCGGCCTGTCGCAGCGTGATCTCAGCTTCAGCCGCTCGACGGTGTCGCCCGGTCGGAGCAGCCGGCCGCCGACGCTTTTGGGCCGGGGCGCGTCGGCTCACGCCATTGCGACGCAAGCGCGGCCATCGCCCGGATGAAGCAACGGCCTGCATCATGCAAATCCGCGGCCTTTTGTGCGTGTCTGGCGGGCCCTGAAGGATTCGAACCTTCGACCAACGAATTCAGGGTCCCACCGCCGTGGGTCGCTGCGGATTCTCATGGCAACAAAAACCGCCGGCCAGCGGGCCAAGGATATGCCAGCGGGCAGCTTCGCAACGCTCTGCAAGGTGAAGCTGATCGGCGGCCTCCAGCTGCGCAAGGGCGCGGCCGCAGCGGTGTCCTGCTACTGGTGCTACAGCATTGGCGCGTCGAGCGAGCGTGTGCTGATCGGGCGCTACGACTCGGCATTCGATGCAAGTCATCGACACGAGGCCCAACCCATGCGCCGCGACGCAACTGCTCTGGGCACCGCCGAGGTGATCACCCCGGCGGCCTTGCTGCCAGACAGCAAGGCAGCAAGGCAGTCATTGATGCCGGGCGGCGGTATCTCCTGGCGCAGGTCGACGTTGCGACGACCAGCGCCGCCCGCGCGGCGAGGATTCGGTTCATGACCTGCGTGGAGCACCGTAGAGCGCCGTCGACTGCGCTGTAGGACCGCATCTCGCAGCGTTGTCAGTCGTGCGCTCGACGATCGCCCTGCGTGTGCCAACGCACCGATCGGCACGCGCTGCGGCCCCACCGTAGCCGCACGAGGATCAACGCGGCGTGGCCCCCACGCCCGACGCTCACGCGGCCTCTTGAAAGACTGGACCCCACGATGACCCGCTATCGATATCCGCTGCCGGCCTTTCTGGCTGGCGTTTCGATCTTCCTCGGCGGCTGCGCCAGCACACCGCCGCCAACCGAACAAGTCGCCGTAACGACCGCAGCGTTGGCCAATGCCACGCGGGCTGGCGGCCCCGAATGGGCCGCGGCCGAGATGCGACTGGCGCGCGAAAAACTCGACCGCGCCAACCTGGCGATGGTCGCGAAGAAGCATGACGATGCCCGGATGTTTGCGCAGCAGTCGCAAGTCGACGCTCAGCTTGCCGAAGCGAAGGCCAACTCGAGCAAGGCGCGCAAGGCCGCCGACGAAGCGCAGGAAGCCAACCGCGTGCTCAGCGAAGAAATGCTTCGCAAGGCGCCGGCCTCAACCACCACACCCAGGAACTGATCATGAACACCCACCGAATCCTCCCGCTGACGCTGGTCGCCCTGGCCGTACTCGCCGGCTGCAGTTCACTGACCGCCGACAACGCGCTGCTCATCGAAGCCCGCAGCGACT
This sequence comes from Betaproteobacteria bacterium, assembly GCA_031419315.1. Classification (GTDB taxonomy): domain Bacteria; phylum Pseudomonadota; class Gammaproteobacteria; order Burkholderiales; family Burkholderiaceae_C; genus Rubrivivax. The sequence goes on along the minus strand of JANOKR010000580.1, from coordinate 32,763 downwards.
ACCGCAACGCGCTGGCCGACCCCCAGACCAGTGCGCTGGCGCCCGTCGAACTGAAAGCAGCAGCTGACGCGCTGGGCCGGGCCGACCAGGCCTTCAGCCACAAGGACAGCGCCAGCGATGTCAGCCACCTGGCGTATGTGGCCAAGCAGCGCGTAGCCATCGCGCAGGAGACGACCCGCCAGAAAGTGGCCGAGATGACGGTCGCCAATGCCGAGGGCGCGCGCGACAAGCTGCGCCTGGCGGTACGCACCAGCGAAGCCGATGCGGCGCAGCGCAGCGCCGAGGTGGCACAGGTCCAGTCGGACGAGTCCAGGCGTCAGGCCGATGCATCGCAGCGCCAGGCCGTGGCCTCGCGCCAGCAGGCCGCAAGCTCGCAACAGCAGGCGGCCACGGCGCAGCAGCAAGCCGGCGACGCCGAGGCACGCAGCCGGCAGCTCGAAGCGCAGCTCAGGGATCTGAATGCGAAGAAGACCGACCGCGGCATGGTCGTGACGATCGGCGATGTCCTCTTCGACACGAACATGTCGCAGCTCAAACCGGGCGGCATGCGCAGCATCGAGAAGCTGGTCGGCTTCATGAAGGAGTACCCGCAGCGCAAGGCCTTGATCGAGGGCTTCACCGACAGCGTCGGCAACGATGCGCACAACCAGGAACTCTCGGCAAGGCGCGCTGATGCGGTGCGCGCCGCGTTGGCCACGATGGGCGTCGCGATGGACCGCATTGCGACCCAGGGCTACGGCGAGGCTTATCCGGTTGCGGGCAACGACAGCGCTGGCGGCCGCCAGTTGAACCGGCGCGTCGAGATCGTCCTGTCTGACGAGAACGGCGCGATCGTGCCGCGCTGATCGTTCTGCGCTGACTGCCGTCGGCGCACTGTCGGCACCGGCACCGGCACCGGCAATAGCGCCGCCAGTGTGCCGGGCCGCATCGCGATGCGAGACGGCCGCGTCCGGCTCCGGCCGGACGCGTGATGGCTACTTGGTGGGCGCGGTTGGCGCGTCGCTGGCGGGCTTGTCCGGCATCGCTGGCAGCGTCTCGCGGATGACCAGTTCGCGCACGATGCCACCGGCGGCAACACTGCCGCTGACGGTGCCCAGGCCGTTCATGCGTGCCATGCAGGCGCTTCGATCCGCGGCCGGCAGCGGCTCACAACGCTTGGTGGCGTTGCCGGCCAATTGATCAGCAGCGGTTTTCAAGCCGTCGCGGCGGGCTTCGGCAAGCGCCGCGCCGGCTTCGCGCAGGCAGGTTGCGCGGTCCTGGTTCGACTGGCCACTCGTGCATACCGCGCGCTCAAGCGCGTAGCGGGCGCTGGCCTCGTCGCGATGGGTGCGCGCTTGTGGGGCTGCGCTGAGCAGCACCAGCATGGCGCCGAGCAGCCCTTGGGTGACGGGCACGAGGCAGCGTCGTTGGCATTGGGGATTCATAACAGACTCCTTGGATTGAAGCGGGGAACGGGCGGGCCCATCGGGACCACGCTGACTTCAGCGCAGGCAGGGCGACCCGGCGAAATCCATCCTGCGCTGCGGCGTCGATGCCCACCATCGGCGCAGGCGCGGGGTTGGCGTAGTCCACGCCTTACAGCGTGGCCGGCAGCGGGGCGTCCGCCGCATCGCCGTGACAGCGCGGCACGCCGCGCCGGGCAGCGCCGCTGCGTGCGCCAACGTACTGACGCTGCACCGGTCCGCGCCCTACGCTGGCCCTTGTTCGGCACGGCATCGTGTCGATGCGCTTCGGTTCGCGCCCGCGGGCCGACCGCCTGGGAAGCCTTACTTCTCCCGCAAGGAACCATCATGAAAAAAACCGCGCCACCAAACGATCCCAAGATCAAGGCCAAGACGCTCGTGCAGCAGCAGGCCGATTTCACCGCCGAGGGTTCGCCGCCACCCGGCAAGGTGTCGACCGAAGTTCCGGCGACACCGGACAAACTCGCGCGGCGGGTGCTGCGGCTGCCGGTCGGCGTGCGCGGCCTGTAAGGCGCTTCCTACACCGAATGCGCCGCTGCGCCGATGGCGTGCGCCGGAGCGCACGCGCAGCATCGCTTCATTCAAACGCACGCATCCCGCGGGCGACTCGGGAGAGCGGTCATGAACATCGTGCAGCGCAGTTGGGAAGATCCGGCCTCGGGCGGCTTGGTTGCGCCGCGTCGGCCTGACAGGCTGCGGCAGCAATGGGCACTCGCGGCAATGCAGGCGCCGGTCTGGTTGGTGCTGATCGCCACGTTGTGCATGTTCGCCCTCTTGTTCGCTTTCGAGCGGGTGGTGAATGACGGTGTCGAACAAGGGCAATCGCGCAATCGGGCGATCGCCGCGCATACCGATCGGTTCTGGCGCTGCAACACCTTGTCCGGGGTTGCCCAACGCGCCGACTGCCATGCGCAGCTCAGCGCCGACCACGCCGCCGCGACGACTACCCCCGGCCGTGGCAATGCCGCGGTGGCGACGGTTGCGTTGGTCGCACGCTGACCCATCAGGGCACTGTCGAACCCGCCTTGATGTCGTGGGCGTCGTGCCGCAGGCGTTCCGACAACTGTAGGCCGGCAGCCCGGCCGTCGACGATCAACACATCGGCGCCGCGCGGTTCGCGGGTTGAGACCATCGCGCTGATGACCAGCCGATACGAAGTCGACTCCGGCACAAAAAAAAGCGGCCCCAGGGGCCGCTTTGCGCGATTCAAAAACGCCCCACAACTCAGGCGCGCGGCTCACCCCGCTCGTTGACCGACACCGTTGCGCCGGGCGCGGTATTCATCTGCATGTGATGCTCGACGCCGCGGAAGTTGTAGGTCACGTCCCAGTAGGCGGGCCGGGCCTGGGCAGGGTTGGTGCTGCAGCGTTGCACGTTTTTCGTCGTCACCACTTTTTCGCTACCACGGCCCTGGTTGCCGCCGATTGCCGCGCCGGCGATGACGCCGATGCCGGTGGCGACATCCTTGCCGGTGCCGCCGCCGACCTGGTGGCCGAGCACACCACCGATCACCGCGCCGAGCAGCGCGCCGGGGATGTTGGTGCCACCGCGTTGTTCCTGCATGACCTGCTGCGGCTCGACCCAGCAGCGCTGGCCGGAGTCGCCGACCACGGCACGCACTGACGTGATGTTGGCCTCGTAGACACGCTCGTTGTTGCGCCGGCCGAAGTCCTGCGCGACCAATGGCGCTGGCGAGTAGCGGTTGTCGTCGACACGCGCCGTGGTGCTCACGGCGCGCACTGACGAGACACGGTCGTTCAGGCCCATCGCCGACAGCGACGCGTATTGGCCCGGCCGCAGCACCACACAACGGCCGGCGTAGCCGATCGAGTCACACACCTCCCAGCGTGCGCCGCGCACGACAACCGACGAGGCACGGTCATTGAAACCACTGCGACGAAAGTCGGCAATCGGTGTTTCGGCGGTGAAGCTGCGGCCTTCGAAGCCTTCGTTTTCGTAGAACACGACCTGGCTCTTCTGGGCAGGTGGTGCTGCCGGCGGCGCCGGCGCATAACGTTCGTCGTCGTAGCGGGCGTTGCGGCTGACGGCGCGCACCGAGGTGACGCGGTCGTTCAAGCCCATCGCCGCCAGCGACGGGTACTCACCGCGGCGCAGGATCACGCAGCGGCCGCGAAAGCGCCGGTCTTCGCAGACCTCCCAGCGCTCCCAGCGGTTGCCCGCGACGACCACCGACGACGAACGGTCGTTGAAGCCAAAACGCTCAAGGTTGTTGACCGTGCGCTCGGTGACGAACGACCGGCCCTGGTAGCCGTCGTGCTCGTACAGCGTGACGTCGGCAGCGACCTGGCAGCTCAGCGCCACGCTCGCAACGGCCAGGGCGATCTTCGAAAATTGGTTCATGGTGTTCTCCGGTGAGTGGCGATGCAAGCCGGGGAACAGAACGAACCGCGGCCCGCTTACAACGGGCTCAGTCTGCGAGTCCGCTGACCGCCAGCCCATCAGACAGCAGCCTGATCCCCGGTAGTAGATGTCCTACGGGCCGGCCTGGCGCTTGCGCCGCGGCCAGCGTTGTCAGCGCGCGCGGCCGGCCGGCTCGTAGGACACCGCCTACATCAGGGTGCGCAGTCGCCTGATGGCGCGGCGCCCGATTTGAGCGCAGTCTCCGTACGGGTTCTTCTTGCTTCAAGGACCGTGAACCTACGCCCAGCCCATGCCAGCGCTCAAGACCTACATCGTTGAAGACAGCCCGGTCATCCGCGAAAACCTGATCGCCACGCTCGAAGAGCTGGTGCCGGTCAAAGTGGTTGGCACTGCCGAGGACGAATTCACCGCGGTGCAATGGCTGAACCAGGCCGACCACCCGGTCGACCTGGTGATCGTCGACATCTTCCTCAAGGGCGGCTCGGGCATGGGCGTGCTGCGCGCTGCGCAGACCCTGGCGCGACCAGGCAAGCTGGTGGTGCTGAGCAACTACGCCACGCCGGAAATGCGCCGCAAATGCACCGACCTGGGCGCTGACCAGGTCTTCGACAAGTCACACGATATCGACGCGCTGATTGCGTACTGCGGTCGCCTGGCCGCCGAACTGCCGGCCGATGGTGGCCACAACGGCGCCGCGACGATCGGCAAGCTCTGAGCCGCGCCCTATTGGATCAAGCCGTTCTTCAGCGCGTAGTAGGTCAGGTCGCTGTTGGAGGCGAGGTGCATCTTCTCCATCACCCGCGTGCGGTAGGTGCTGACCGTCTTCACGCTGAGCGACATGCCGTCGGCGATGTGGCCCACCGTCTCGCCCTTGGCCAGGCGCAAAAAGACCTGCAGCTCACGCTCGGACAACTGTTCGTGCAGCGGCAATTCACCGCGCGCGCCCAAACCTTCGGCCAGGCGCTCGGCCACGCCGGCGGTGATGTAGCGACGCCCGCGCGCCACGGTGCGGATCGCGCGCACGATCTCGTCGGGGTCGCAGTCCTTGTTGAGATAACCGCTGGCGCCCTGGCGCAGCAAGGCGGTGGCGTAATGCTCTTCGGCAAAGCCGCTCAGGATCAGCACTGGCAGGTCGGGCGCACGGGCGCGGATCGCGGCCAGCGCATCGACGCCACTCTGGTCGGGCATGCCGATGTCGAGCACGATGACATCGACCTCGCCCTTGCGCACGATATCCAGCGCGTCGCGTCCGTTGGACGCTTCGGCAACCACACAGAAGTCGATCTGGTCGGCAAAGTACTGGCGCAGGCCGGCACGCACCAGCGCGTGGTCGTCGACGATGGCAATTCGAATCATGAGCGGTGTGTTTTCATTGCGCTGCATGATCGCATTTTTTAGAGGGGGTGCCCGGTGCTGAACGCATGGACCATCGTCAAAGGCAACCCGCTGGTCTGCTCGCTGGCCGTGCTGGCCGCAGCGGCCTTCGTCTTCGTCAGCGAAATCTCCTATTCGCAGTCGCGGGCCACGCTGGAGCGTCTCGCCCAGGGCCAGCGCGAGCGCAGCAACGTGCGTGAATTGCAGGTCGGCGTGCTCGATGCCGAGACGGCCCAGCGCGGCTACCTGTTGACCGGCCGCAAGGCCTACCTGGAACCCTATACCAGCAGCATCAAGGGGGTCGGCGAATCGCTCGACTTGCTCGACCACCATTACGCCGGCACACCGCTGACACACACCACCTTGGCCGCGCTGCGCCGGGCCGTCGCCGCCAAGCAAGACGAAATGCAGCAGACCCTCCGCCTGCACGACGAGGGTCTCGCTACCGCGGCGCTGGAACTCCTCATCAGCGACGTCGGGACGGCAGAGATGGAAAAGATCCGCAAGCTGACCATCGAGCTGCTGCGGCAAGACATCGAACTGCGCGACGGCCATCGCGCCAATCTGCAAGCCACGCTCGCACTGAGTCGCCTGGGTGTGGCCAGCCTGAGCCTGATCGCCTTGATCGCGATGGCGCTCTACCTGGGCAACCGCATGGCTTTGCGGGCGAATCAGGTCGAGCTCAAACGGGTGGCGCAGGTTGAGCACGACCGCCTCGAAGTTGAAGTCCGCCAGCGCACCGCGGAGTTGACCGACCTGACGCGCCACCTCTTGACGGCGCGCGAAGACGAGCGCAACCGCCTGGCGCGCAACCTGCACGATGACCTGGGCGGGCTGCTGACATCGGCCAAGCTCGACGCGGCGCGCATCAAGGCGCGCCTGGGCAACACCGCGCCCGAGGCCCAGGAGCGCCTGGTGCATCTGGTGGCGACCCTGAATACCAGCATCGCGCTCGGCCGCCGCATCATCGAAGACCTGCGGCCGTCAACGCTGGCCAACCTGGGCCTGGTATCGGCGCTCGAGATCCTGGCGCGCGAGTTCGGCGAGCGCGCCGGCGTGCCGGTGCACTGCGCGCTGGCGCAGGTAAAGTTGTCGGCCACCGCCGAGCTGGTGGTCTACCGGCTGGTGCAGGAAGCCATCACCAACCTCAGCAAATACGCCAAGGCGAGCCAGGTCTGGATCAACCTGCTTGAGCGCAACGGCCGCGTCGAAGCGTCAGTGCGCGACGACGGGGTGGGTTTTGATACGACGATAGCGCCAACGTCGGCCTACGGCCTGCTCGGCATGCGCTACCGCGTCGAGGTCGAACTGGGCCGCCTCGCGGTGACGTCAGCGCCCGGGCGGGGCACCACCGTATCGCTGTCGCTGCCGCCGTCGCTGTCGCTGCCGGCGTCGGTGTCGGCCTGAGGCGCCGCCGCGCTGTCGGCGCGCTCCTACGCGACGGCCCTCGCTCGCCTGACAGCAAGGCGGCCCGGCCGCCGATCGCCGCGATGCAGGCGCGCCCGCAGACTGCGGTCACCGTTTGCCCCTACCGGAGTCGCCAGATGCTGCACTACGCCGTCGTCTTCTTTGTCATCGCCTTGATCGCGGCCTTGTTCGGCTTCGGTGGCATCGCCGCCAGCGCCGTGGGCATCGGCAAGATTCTCTTTGTCGTGTTTGCCGTGCTGGCCATCGCCAGCTTCCTGTTCGGCCTCCTCAGGAAGGCCTGAACGCCCTTTCCCTCGAACCTCTACGGACCCGCCATGATCACCCAACGCCCCCTTGACCAACCCAACGGCCTCGTCGATCAAGCGGCGCATGCCGCCGACAGCGCGATCAAAGCCACCCAGCGCCTGGCCAATGACGCCCTCGACGGCCTGTCCGGCAGCGTGCAGGACGCGCGCCATGAAGCTGCCCCGCTGCTCAACCGCGCCGGTGAACAGGCCAGTGCATATGCCCAGCGCGGCGTGAACGCGCTGCGCGACAGCTCGCAAGCCTTGCGCGACAGCGCAGTGCAGGCGAGCGACCGCACCGTGATGTACATCAAGGACGAGCCGCTGAAGGCGATGCTCATCGCCGCGGCAACCGGCGCCGCATTGATGGCGCTGGTCGGCATGCTCAGCCGCTCACGCGACCGCGGTTAACCCTGCGGTGTCGCGATGCACCCGCTGTTGCACCTGATCGCGACCCGGCCAGAGTTGCTGGCCGAGCACGCCGAGGCCTATGCGGCGCTGGTCGCGGCCGAAGTGCCGCGCATCACCGCCGCCTGGCAGCGCCGCACATTGCTTCAAGCCCTGGCCTGGTGCGGCGTCGTCGCCGCTGTCGGCCTGGCCGGCGTGGCCGCGATGCTCTGGGCCGTGACCGCACCCGATGCAGCCTTGCGCGCGCCCTGGGCGTTGCTCGCCGTGCCCCTGCTGCCGTTGATCGCCAGCCTGGCCTTTGGCGTGGCGGCAAAAGCGGGCGACCCAGGCGACGCAGTGGCCAAGCTGCGCGATCAGATCGCGGCCGACCTGCAGATGCTGCGAGAAGCGGCGGCAGCATGAACACCGACTCGCCGTCACCGACCGAACGCCTGCTGCGCTCGCGCGAAAAATTGCGTCGGGAGCTGCACGCGTCGGCACCGGCTGCCGCCGGCCCGGCCACCGCATCGTCGACAGCACCGGGCTGGTTTGGCGCCCTGAAGGGCCACCCCGGCGCGCACATCGTGATCGACATCGTCGAGAACTGGTGGGCCCGGCACCCGCTGCACCTGACGACCATCGTGGCCACCACCGCTGCCACGGCGGCGATCACACCGATCGCTCAGAAACACCCCCTCGGACTGGTCGCTGGCGCCGCAGCGGTCGGCGCGTTGATCGTCTGGTGCCGACCTTGGCGCTGGTCCGGGCCGACCCTGCTCGCGGGCGTGTTGCCGCAGTTGCTGCTGGCCGCTGTCAGGGCCGCTCCGGCGCGGCCGGATCGGGCCCGGCAGGCGTGACGGCCTGCATCGGAGTGTCGCCACTCAAGGTGCCAGTGAACCCGCCAGTGAACGTGCCAGTGAACGCGCCAGCCAGCATGCCGGGCACAACACGGTCGCGATCGATCGGTGTTGGTGGTGGCAGTGCCGTGCGCAGCGTGGCGTGCAGTTGATCGAGCGCGTCGACACACTCCAGCACCGTGGCTTGAAGCGCTGCTGCAGACCCGTTGGGCTGGTGCTCGAAGGTGCCACCAACGGTCTGCCGCAGCCGGGACGTGACAGCGCTCAGCAGCGCATCCCAATCGTCGATCGAGATCTCTTGATCAAGCGTCTGAAATCCGTTCATGGCCGACCCTTCAGCATGAAGGCCCTGAGCCAGCGACCGGGCCAGGCGTTGATCCCGGTGGCGGCCTCGGGGTCGCCAGACAAAATGTTGCGGATCATCTCGGGCGACTCATGACTATCGTGTTGAGGCCGGGATCTTGGCCGCCCGGCCGCAAAAAGTCTGTGCGCCAGCGCACTTTAGAATCGGCCCGAAGCCTGTCAACCACCGCCGGAACGCCCGAGACGGCGTGCGGCCACCCGAGCCCGAGCCCAGGCCCGAGCCCGAGCCCGGTGCCGAACTCAGATGCGGTGCAGCTGCCCGCCCTGAACCCGCACCCGGTCGCCGACGCGCAGGTCGTCGATGTTCGCGTAGTCGAACCTGCCCGTGCTGCCGTTGTCCATGCGCACGCTGACGCGGTAGACGTCGCTGTCGTTGCGCTTGTCGATGTTGCTGCCGATGACGGCACCGCCCACGGCGCCCAGGCCGGTGGCCGCCGCACGCCCGCTGCCGCTGCCAACCTGGTTGCCGATGACGGCGCCAATCACGGCACCGAGCACCGCGCCGCCAGCGCCGCGGGATGACGCCGCGACAACGTCGATGCTGCTGACGTTGCCATACTGGCGTTCGTTGGCTGCCGTGCTGCTGCGGCTGGGGCTGGAGTCGACGCGCGGCGCGTTGGTCGAGCAGGCCGTGAAGAGCGCCAGCAGCGAAAAAGAACCGGCGACGGCGAGAGTGCGTGATTTCATGGCTGACCTTCTTCGCAAGTGCGATGGTTGTGGCGCCTGGTGCAGGCGCGCAGGGTTGGACTCTCGCCTGGCGGCCATCGATCGTGAATCGGTGCAGTGCGGGTCGCACCGTCACCCGGCGCGCTGTCGTGCCGTAGGTGGCAACCTACGAGCCGCTTCAGAGCCAGTATTCCCAGGCCTGCGCGAACCACTCCTTGGCGCGCAGGCCGAGCGAGCGCTGTTGCCACGACGCAAGCACGATCGCGTCCGATGCCGCCAGATCCTTGTCGAACATCGCCTGCACCTGGCGGCCGAAATCCGCGCCAAGCACCACCGCGTCCAGTTCGTGGTTGTGCAGGAAGCTGCGCCAATCGAGGTTGGTCGAGCCGACCGTGGCCCAGACACCGTCGATCAACGCGGTCTTGGAATGCAGGATCACGCCGCGGCGCTCGAACAGCTTGACACCGGCGCGCAGCAAACGTTCGTAGCTGCGCCTGCCGGCGTGAAAGGTCAGCCACGAATCGGTCTGGCCGGGCAGGATCAGGGTCACGTCGACGCCGCGCCTCGCCGCGGTTTCGAGCGCGTCGAGCAACTGCGGGTCGGGCACAAAATAGGCATTCGTGATGCGCACGCTGGTCTCGGCGCTGCCGATCGCCGACAACAGCGTGGCGTAGATCAGGCTGAAGGGCTCGTCGGGCGAGCTGCCGATGGCGCGCACCACCTGGCGGCCCAGGTTCTGCGGCGGCGGGAAGTAGTTCTTCGCAGCCAGCGGCGGCCCCTTCTGCTTGGCCCAGGCGTCGATGAAAAGCTTCTGCAACTCGGCCACCACCGGGCCCTGCAATTGCAGGTCGGTGTCACGCCAGGCCGGGTTTTCGGCGTTGCCTTTTTTTGGCTGCCCCTTCGAGCCGGTCTTGAACGAGCCGCCGGAATAGACGCTGCTGATGTTGATGCCGCCGAGGAACGCGATGCTGCCGTCGACGATCAGCAGCTTGCGGTGGTTGCGTTGGTTCCACTGCCAGGCACCACGCGCGGCGAGCGGGTTGATCGGGTTGAATACATGCACGCTGATGCCGCCGGCGGCGAGTTCGGCAAAAAACGCCGCCGGGGTGCCGATGGTGCCAACGCTGTCGTGCAGCAGATTGACCTGCACGCCTTGCCGCTGCTTGGCCATCAAGGCCTGGGCAAAACGCTGGCCGACCTCGTCGTCGTCGAGGATGTAGGTCGCGATATTGATGTGGTTCGTGGCCGCCTCGATGGCCTTGAACATCGCCTGGTACGTGGCCGGCCCGTCCTGAAGCAGCAGCACCTGGTTGCCGCTGGTCAGCGGGCTGCCGACGATGGCCTCCTCCAAGGCGAGGTGGCGCTCGAAGATGTCGGTGTTGGGGCTGCGGCTGGCGAGGGCGTCAAGAATGGCTTTGCTCTGCGCGGCAGAGAGTGGGCCTCGCGCGCCTTGCAACTGCACCGGCGCGCTGGCGCCGCGCGCCAGGCCGGGCACGATCCGCGGCAGGCTGCTGCAGCCGACACAACTGCCCAACGCCAATGCGGCCAGCACGATGCCAGCGCGCATGGCCACGGTTCGAAGTGACTTCGACATCGTGGCCGGTTGATTGTCAGCGCCGCGTGCTGACGCGCCAGACGGTGTTGCCGACGTCGTCGGCCACCAGCAGCGCGCCGGTCTTGTCAATAGCCACACCGACCGGGCGGCCAAAAGCTTTGCCGTCGTCGCTGAGTAAGCCGCTGAGCACGTCGACCGGCAGGGCTGCCGGAACGCCCGCCGCGAAGGGCACGAAGCCGACCTCGTAGCCGCTGTGCGGGCGCCGGTTCCACGAGCCATGCTCAGCCACAAACATGCCGTTGGCGAACGCCGCGGGCAGTATGCTGCCCAGCGCAGACACCAGGCCCAGCGCAAAGATGCGCTGCTCACCGCTCTTGACGTCGACTTCCCAGATCACGGCGCGCCCGGCTTCGGCGTCGATGCCACGTTCGCCGACATTGCTGTTCGAGCCGACGGTGACATAGAGCTTGCTGCCGTCGGCGTTGGCAATCAGATTTTTTGTCCAGTGGCGGTTGATCGGGCCCGCTGGCAGCGCCAGCATGTGCAGGCCTGGCGCGGTGATGCGGGTGTCACCGGGCGTGTACGGGAAGCGCATCAACGCGTCGGAGTTGGCCACGTACAGCGCGTCGTCGACCAGGGTCATGCCGACAGGCGAGTGCAGGCCTTCGATCAAGACCGAGCGCAAATCGGCGACACCGTCGCCGTCGCTGTCGCGCAGCAGCGTGATGCGGTTGGCGCTCGGCGCACCGGCACCGGCGCGCTGCATCACCAGGCGCATCAGGCAGCCCTTGAGCCCCGTGGCGACTTCGGGGCTTGGCGGCGCGTTGGTTTCGGCCACCAGCACGTCGCCGTTGGGCAGCACGAGCAACCAGCGCGGGTGGTCCAGGCCGTTGGCAAACGCAGCAACACTCAGCCCCGGGGCCGCCTGCGGCACGGCACCACGCGGCCAGGGATTGGCCGGCGCGATGTTGATGGTCGGGATCAGACGCCGCTGTGGTGCCGGCAATTCGGGTCGAGAACCGGTGCCAGCCGAGACCGGCAGCAATGCGGTGTCGCCGCAAGCCGCCAGCAGCGCAACAACCGCCAGCGCTGCCAGCGCTGCCAGCACGACAGCGCTGCGCGTCAAATTTTCCCCATCACCAGCAGCACGACCACGATCAGGAGCACCAGACCGATACCACCGGTCGGCGCGTAGCCCCAGCTCCTGCTGTGGCCCCAGCTTGGAAAAGCGCCGATCAGCATCAGGACCAGGACTATCAACAGGATGGTGCCCAAACTCATGGTGTGCTCCTAGTAGGTGAATGAAAAAGCGGGTTCACTTGGTCGGTGCTGACGCTGGCGGCGTGACGACGATCACCGTCGTGCCGTCACCGGCCTTGCCGGTAGCGCCGGTGGCACCGGTGTCCCCGGTGTATCCCGGGCTGCCGGGGGTGCCGGTCGCGCCGGTACTGCCGGTACTGCCGGTACTGCCGGTATTGCCGGTATTGCCGGTGGCGCCGGTAGCGCCAGTGGCGCCGGCCGGTCCGGGCACTGCCACCGGAACGGGCACATTCACAACGGTGGGTCGGTCGCAGGCGGCGAGGCCGAAGACAGCGAGCAGTGCCAGCGAGGGGATCGAATATTTCATGGCAAATCCTTTGCAATTGAGAAGACCGGGCCGGCACGTGGCAACGGCCAGGGCACTGGCCCAGAGTAGGTGGTTGTAGCGATCGGTTCAGTGCGATGGCGAACACAACCTGCGGCGCTTGAATCGACCGCGTCGTGCGGCCCGGGATGCGATCAAAACCGGCCGCGCAGGTACAGGCTTGGCCGACCATGGCGCACTTTGAGCGACAGTCTGTAGCCCGACTCCAACTGCATGCCGATCGCGCCATGCTCGAGCCCAAGCGTCGCTTTGGCAGGGCGCCATTCGACACCGAAGCGGGTGCCGCGGCCCGGCCCCACCGGGCCCGCACCCAGGCCGCGCGCGCGGTAGGCGTCGGCAACCGACAGCGGCTCGCCAGTGACGCGCAGCCGCCCGCCGATCGACAAGACCGGCGCCAAGGCGGCACCGGCTTGCGCCGCGCCTGCGGCCGCCCCCGCGCGCCCGTCACCCGCCAGTGAACGGCCGGCCGACGCGCGCGCACCCTGGCCGATATCGGCGCGGCCGATGGGGCGCCGAATGTGCGGGTTGGCCAGCACCAGCTCGCTCGGCATGCGTGCGCCAACCGGCAGCAACACCGGCGAACTCCAAGGCGAACGCAGACCATCGCGCAGGGCCGTGACTTCACTGGCCACGGCCATCGCAAGCGCGGCGGGGTCGTCAGCCGGTGCTGCCATCTGACGCACCAACACCAGCTGCGGCGGCGCTGGCGACAGCGCAGAACAGCCGCCAACCAGCAGCAGCGCCAGGCCCAGCCCGATGCTTGCGGCAGGGCGTGATGGCCAGTGCCGAGGCAATGGACGACGGGGTATGGATGACATGGCGCTGAGCGCAAGCGCGCCAGCAGACAGATGACGGCGCAAGTGGGGTCCAGGATGGGCCCCTTCGCGGCCTGGGTCTGTGTGCTTGCAGACGGACGCGCCGGGTTTTTGGCGCGCCGCCCAAACGCGCCGCAACGCGGCTTTACCTGCGCTTGACAGGATTGGCGTTAACGGCGGACCTGGTCCGCTCGTTTTGGGATGGCGGCACCGCAACCCGGACGGTACCCAAAGCAAGCACACCAGGAGTTGAATCCTGCGCAGCAGCAAATGGATCGTCGGTGGATTGGCCCTGGCGGCCGCACTCGCCAGCGGCCTGGCCCAGGCACGCGAAAACGATGTCCAGTGGTCGGTGACCATCGGCGGGCCGATCGGCGTGCAGCTGTACTCGCAGCCCCAGCACGGCTATTCGCAGTCGTATCCGGTGTATTCGCAGCCCTACCCTGTCTATTCGCGGCCGGCGCCGGTCTACCAACATCGTCAGTACCAGGATCGCCACTACCAGCAGCCGACCCGCTGGGACCGTGACGGCGACGGCATCCCGAACTGGCAGGACCGCCCCGGCCGCGGCCGCTAGCCGGCAGCCGGCAGCCGTTGGCTGCCTGCGTTTGCCGCGTCTCACAAGCGGCCGACGGCGCGCCTGCCCGCATTGCCATCGCGCGCCTGCCATTCTTCGGCAACCCGGCGGCACAGCGCCGCCAGTGTTTGCAGCGTGACCCGCGTGGCGTGGTTGGCCGCGACCACGCCGCCGTAGGCATCTTCGCTGGCGGCATCGGCAAGGTTGTCGATATCGACCTGGGCCAGCACCGCGCGGGTGGTGTTGTCGCTGAGCGTGGCACGCAGCGTCAGGCGCACACGGCTGGGCGCTGCGCCGAACTCCTGCTGCAGGCGCACGATCTCGGTATCCAGGCGCAGGTCACCGGCAGCCGCGCCGGGCATGGCGAGCACGGCGCGGAATGCGCCGCTGTCGTCGAGCGCCGCGACGATCAGCGGCGCGAGCATGCGCGCCGGTGTGTCGACCCACTCGCTGTGGGCAAAATATTCGAGCCGGTGTGGCTGGCGCATGTAGATGATGCGCTGGCTGTCGAAGCCCGCACCGGCCTGCGGCGGGTTGATCACCAGGGTCGGCGCGCTGGCCGGTCCGATCAACGATTTGCGCGGCAGGCTCAAGCCGGCGGCACGCCCGCCGTCGATGGCAAAAAACGCCGGTGGCAACACCGCTGGCGGCCGCAGCGCGCTGCAAGCCGTCATCAGGGTCAACGCCGTGCTGATGGTGCACAACGCAGTCCAGCGCACAAGTCGGTAGTTGTTCATGGTGGCCTTGCACGCGGGTTGGTTTCGCCAGGGCCCGGCGGCGCCGGGCTGCTGCCGAACAGCAGGCTGCTGGGGTTGCGTTCGGTCTGTTGGGTCAGCCGCCGCAGCGAGCCCGACAGCAGGTTCAGCTCGACCAGCAAGTGCTGCAGCTGCGGCAGGGTGTCGGCGCTGATGTCACCACTGATGCGCTGGACTTCGGCGCCGACCGCTTCGACCGTCTTGCCCGCACGGGTGCTGGCCAAGGTTGCCTCGTTGCCGAGCTTCTCGACGGCGTCGGCGCTGCGCCCGATGCGCTCGATCACCGGGCCGAGTTGCGCCGTCACCCGCGCGCCGTTATCGAAAGTGCGCGCCGCGTTCTGGATGCCCGCGTCAAGCGTGTCCTTGCGCGCGGCCAGCGTGCGCGAGACGACGGCAATGTCGGCCAGCGCGCTGCTGAAAGCCTTGCGGTTTTCGGCGCTGAGCAGCGCGTCGATATTGCTCGACGTGCTATCGAGTTTTGCAAGCACGTTGGTGAGCACGTTTTCCAGCCGCGCAGACAGCGACGGCTTGGTCTGGATCACCGGATACGGCTCTTGCGCTGTCGCCCGCAAAGGCCGCGAATCGCGTGTACCGCCACCGAGCTCGACATACGCGATGCCCGTCAGCCCCTGGGTCTTCAAGACCGCGACGGTGTCTTCACGGATCGGCGTGCCACGCTCGATGGCAAAGGTCAGCCGCACCCGTTCGGGGTTGGCGGCATCGAGTTGGATGCCCTTGACCTTGCCGACGTCGACGCCGTTGTACTTGACCGGCGCGTTCAGGTTCAGCCCGGCCACCGACTCGTCGACGAGGGCCAGGTACAGGTCGTAGGCCTGCCGTGTCGCGCCGCCCGCGGCCAGCCAGAGCGCGCCGGCGATCAGCGCCGCGCCGAGCGCGAGCACAAACGCACCGACAAGGGCGTAGTTCACCTTGGTTTCGATGATCCGCTCCCCTTGTCGTTGTCGTTGTCGTTGATGTCGTTGGCGGCCTGTGCGCTGCGCGCGCGTGGGCCTTCGAAGTACGGCCGGATCGATGGCTTCGGCAGCACCGACAACTCGGCCATCGAGCCGATCGCTTGCACCTTGCCCTGGCCGAGCACCGCCACCCGATCGGCGACTTGCCAGAGCAGGTCGAGGTCGTGCGTGATGATCACGATCGTCAGGCCGAACTTGTCGCGCAAGCTGCGCACGAGTTGGTCGACGCCGCCGGCACTGATCGGGTCGAGCCCCGCCGTCGGCTCGTCGAGAAACAGCAGTTCGGGGTCCAGCGCCAGCGCACGCGCCAAAGAAGCGCGCTTGAGCATGCCGCCGCTCAACTCCGACGGGTACAACGCGCCGACCTCGGGTGCCAGCCCGGCCAGCGCCAGCTTGGCATCCGCGATGGCGTCGATCGCCGGGTCGTCAAGATCGCTGTGCTCGCGCAGCGGCAGGCCGATGTTTTCTTTGACGGTGAGCGCGCCGAAGAGGCCGCCCTTCTGGAACATCACGCCCCAACGCCGGCGCAGCGCACGCGCGTCGTCAGCGCCGATATCGCGCAGGTCGGTACCGAGCACGCTGATCTCGCCGGCATCTGGCCGATGCAGCAGGATCATCTCGCGCAGCAGGGTCGATTTGCCCGAGCCGCTGCCGCCGACCAGCGCCAGGATCTCCCCGCGCCGCACGTCGAGGTCGACGCCGTCGTGAACCAGATGCGCGCCGAAGCGTGTTGTCACGCCGCGCAGAGCGATCGCGACGTCGTGTTCAGCCTCGTGTTCGGCTGCAGGCACGGCTGCGGCGGCGGCGTTCATCTCAAAGATCGAGGATGCTGAAAGCGACCGAGAACAACGCATCGGCGACGATCACCAGGAAGATCGACTGCACCACCGCGCGCGTGGTCTGGCGGCCGACGCTGTCGGCACCGCCGCGCGTGCGCAGGCCCTGAAAACAGCCGACGATGGCGATGATCGCGGCGAAGACCGGCGCCTTGGCCAGGCCGACGAAGTAGGTCGTCATGCTCACCGCCTTGACGAAGCGGTCGAGAAACTCGGTGAAGCCGACTTCGAGTTGCGAGCGTGCCATCAGCATGCCGCCGAAGACGCCCAGCACATCGGCAAAGACCGTCAACAGTGGCAACACAATGACCAGCGCAATCACCTTGGGCACGACCAGCAACTCCAGCGGTGCGATGCCCAGCGTGCGCAGCGCATCGATCTCTTCGGTGACGGCCATGGTGCCGATCTGCGCCGCGTAGGCCGACCCGGAACGGCCAGCGATGATGATCGCGGTGATCAGCGGCGCAAACTCGCGCAGCATCGACACGCCCACCAAGTCGGCAACAAAGATATTGGCACCGTACTGGCGCAACTGGTCGGCGCCCTGATAGGCCACAACCACGCCGAGCAAAAACGACAGCAGGCCGACGATCGGCAACGCGTCGAAGCCGGCGCTGCGGATGTTGAACAGCACCTGGCGCCAGCGCCAGCGCGCCGGGTGCACGATGCTGGCGGCGAATACGAGCGAGGTTTCTCCGACAAAGCTCAGCAGCGCCACGCCCTGCTCGAGTGACGCCGTGCTGCTGCGCCCGATGTGTTGCAGCGCGGTCGGCGGCACGGCGCCGGCCGGCGCCGGATTCCGCGCCTGCTTGGCGATCGGGTCAGGCGGCGCCGCGGGATCGATCGGGGGCGCTTGCATGGTTCAACGCAGTGCAGTGCGTCAGCGTGCCGCGCCGGCAGCGCGCTTGGGCGGCAGACGCTGCATCAGCGCCTGGCAACCGGTTGCGCCGCGGCCGGCTTCGTCGGCGTTGCCCATGTCGATCAGCGGGATCACCGCCGCCAGCGGGTTGAACAGCGCGAGCAGCAACGACGCCGCGAGCTTGGCGCCGATGGCGCCCTTGTCGAGCACCAGCTGCGGGTCGGAAAAACTGCCCACCACGCGCAATGGCGTGCGCAATGCCAGCGGGCTCTTGTCTTTCGGGCTGACGACGGCACGCAAGTTGAGTTGCTCGCTGGCCAGCGACAGCGAGCCATCGATCCAGACCGTCGAGTCGCTGGTGTCGAGCACCATGGCCCGGGTACGCAGCACGCCTTGGTCGGCGACGAGGTCGGCGACCGCGCAGTTCACCGGCAGGGCGTCGTCGCCCCTGATCAACACCCCCAGGCTTTGTGCGATGTCCAGGCCAGCGGCTTCGATGACCAGGTGCGAGATGCTGCCGCCGCGCAACTCGCTGCGCACCTGGCCCTTCAGGTTGGCCAGGATTTCGGCCGTCGAGCGGCCCTGCCCGGCCAGCGTGGCGCGGCCGCTCAACCTGCCCGAGACAAACGGTGGCGCGGCCTTGGTGCGGCTCTGGCGAATCCAGCGCTCCAGGCGCACGCCATCCCAGCGCAAGTTGGCGCTCCACAAGGCCTGGTCGGTGCGGCCGTCCAGCGCCAGCTCGCCGGTCAACTGGCCCTGCGCGGTCCGCGCGTCGAGGTCGCGCAGCGTCAACACGCCGCCGCTGAGTTGAAGATGGGCGCGCAAGGGTTGCAATGGTTCGAGGTACACGGTGTTGAGGTCGACGTCGGCAATGTCGATCAACACATTGGCCTGCATCGTGCGCAGGCTCGGCAAGTCGAACGGCCGGTTCGGCAGCACCTTGCCCGGGCCTTTGGCCGGCTTGACCACCAGCCCGCTACCGAGCTCCGCAGCCGGAACGGCAGCCGTGGTGCCGACGACCGGCCCGAGGTCGAGCAGCATCAGCCGCGCACCGCTCAGGCGTCCGGCCAACATCGGCGGGGAGCGGGCGGCTTCGTAGACGAAGGCGCCGTTCAAGCGGCTGCTGCCGATCCTGGCGTCCGTGACCACGGTGTGCCAGCTGTGGCCCTGCACGCGCAACAGGCCGTCCATGCCGAAGGCCGCGGTGCTTGGCAGGGTCACGCCGACGGCGTCGCCCACCGCCGCCAGCGACGGGCCCTTCAGGCTGAACCGCCCGGTCAGGCCACTCGCTTGCGTGGCGTCGGTGGCAGTGCCGACAAAGCTCAGCTGGGCGCGGCCGACGCTGGCTTGCAGCGTTAGAGGTACCGGAACAGTCGACACGTCGCCGGCACCCCATGGCAGCACGCCATACGCCACGGCGTCGATCTTCACCGGCAGCTTGCGGATGAAACCGTTGACGTCGACTTGCAGCCGCTGCCCGGGCCCGGATGGCGCTGGCGCGACACCGTCCTGCAGCGAGACGCGGGCCCGCACGTCGATGGCCAGCGGCGCGTCGAGGTAGCGCACCAGGCCGTTGCCGACCTGAAGGCTGCCCCACTGTGGCAAGCGCAACGGTTCGAGCGCCGGGTTCGTCGTCAGCTGGGTCGGCGCCGGACCGAACTGCCACGAGGCGCGGCCATCGGCCTGGCGCTCAAGCTGAGCGTCCAGGGTGCTGGCCCGCAGCCTGTGCACGCGCAAGCGTTCGCCGCGGTGCGCACGCCAGAGGTCGGCGTAGCCGAGTTCGAGATCAACATCGCGGGCGAGCAACAGGTGCGGCGCGTTGCTCCAGGCCGGCGCGGCGACTTCCAGCATCGGCGTGTGCAGGCGCAGCCCGCCGATGAACCGCACTCGAAACGTGGCGTCGCTGGCGTGCGCCGGCCGAGTGCCGATGGCGGCGGCGTCGGCGCCGGAAAGCACGACCCGGCGCTCGAGTCGCTGCGACAGCAGGTGCTCAACGGGGCCGGCCAGGAACGGCCAGCCGAGCCATTCGCCGACCGCCACCGCGGCGGCAAGGGCGAGCAACGTGGCCAACCCGGCGTAGGCCCAACGCGCCGGTACGCGCGCCGGCCGCGCGGCCCGCGGCGT
This sequence comes from Betaproteobacteria bacterium, assembly GCA_031419315.1. Lineage (GTDB taxonomy): Bacteria > Pseudomonadota > Gammaproteobacteria > Burkholderiales > Burkholderiaceae_C > Rubrivivax. The sequence goes on along the minus strand of JANOKR010000580.1, from coordinate 13,419 downwards.
CATCCGGCGACGCTGATCGGCGCCGGATCGAACAGGCGGGGTTTGGCAAGCGGCGTCAACCGGCGCTCGATCTGCGCGCGACCGACAGGGCTTCGGGCTGGAACTTTCATCGACATCGTCCGGCTGTTGACTGCGCCCGATCGTCGGCCCCGCGCGCGCGCTTGCCCATCAGCGTGCATCGACAATGCATGTGGGCCGGCTCCTACAAGGCCGCTGTGTGGCGTTGCGAACAGACACCCTGCGGGCGTCTCCGATAGCGTCGAGGATGCTCATGCCCACCGACTTCAACCTGGCTCTACGGTGTTTGTTTCGCAGCCTGCTTTTCTGCGTGCTGGTCACCAGCCCGCTGGCCCAAGCTCAGGACGCGACGTCACTGAAAGCGCGCCACGCCGGCCTGCGCGATGCCTTGTCGAACAACGCCTTCCAGCGCCCGCTGTTTCTCGAATCGAAAGTAAGCACAGGCGATCTCAAGGGTGACATCTACGCGCGCATCGATCAGCCCTTTGCGGTGGCCGGGCCGGCGCTGCAGGGCTACCTGGCGACCTTCGGGCGCGACAAGGTCGGCTTCAGCGTCGTCGGCCGCCACGCAAGTGGCGAGCCGATCTACATCGGCAGCACCCGCGGCCTGATCGAGCGCAACACGATGCGCTACGACCTCGCGATCGAAGCCTATCTCGGTGCCCTGTCGCTGCCCGAGTCGCAGCAGCTGGCCAAGCGGCTGAATGATTGGCACAGCGGTGTCGAGCGCTATCCGCGGCAGTTGCATCAACTCGAGCGCGCCGAGTACCTCGAACTCAAACGCGTCGAAGTGCAACCGCAAAAAGCGGCTGGCGGTTGAGGCCGGTCGAGGCCGGTCGAGGCCGGTTGAAGCCGGTTGAGGCCGCTCAAGCGCGTGCCGCCGCTTCGGCGGCAATGCCCGGGCTCAATCGCCGAGCAGTTCGCCCACGGCCTTGAAGTCATCGACGCGGTCGCAGACAGCCTTGATGGCCATCAGGATCGGCACGCCGAGAAACAGGCCCCACAAGCCCCACAACCAGCCCCAGGCGAGCACACCCACGAACACCGCCACCGGGTTCATGCGGCTGGCGCGGCCGGCCAGCCAGGGCGTGAGAAGGTTGCCTTCGATGCTGTTGATGAGCAAGGTCGCGCCTGCAATCAGCAATGCCATCTCGACGCTGCCGAATTGCACGAAGCCGAGCACCGCCGATGCCCCGGTGAGCACGATGCTGCCGAAGTACGGAATGAAGTTCAGCACAAAGCTGACCACGCCCCAGACGCCAGCATGGTCGACGCCGATCCACAGGAAGGCCAGCCAGGTGGCCACGCCGACCAAGGTGCTGGTGAAAACCTGCACCATCAGGTAGCGCTGGATCTGCGAGTTGATCTCGTCCAGCGCTTGCAGCGTCAGCCGTTTCTGACCGAAGGTGGGCCCGGCCATCCTGACCATCTTGCGGCGAAAAGTGTCACCCGAAGCGAGCAGGAAATAGGTGATGAACAACACCCCCATGGTCTGGCCAGCGGCAGCCATCAGGCCGAGCGTGCCGGTCCAGAGGTAATCCTTGACGTTGAACCGGGCCGGCTCGATCTGGACCTTGGTCACGCTGCGGTTGGGCGTGCTGACGTTGCCGTCCTCGGCCGCGCGCTCGAGTTCACTGGCCGCCTTCTGCACCGTCTCGATGGTGCCGACCGAACCCGCCTTGCGCAGGCTGTTGATGCCGCGGCGCAGCTTCTGCGCGACCTCGGGCAGGGCCTCGACCATCGCCGCCGCGTCGTCGCTGAGCGACCACGACAGCGTGCCGACGCCGCCGACGATGCCGACCAGCAGCAGTGCCGCAGCCAGCGCGCGAGGCAGGTGCAGATGCACCATGCGATTGACCAGCGGCGTCAGCGCATAGCTGAACGTCAGCCCAAGCAACAACGGCACGACGACCGCCGCCGCCCAGTGCAATGCGTACAGGCTGGCCAACACCGCCAGCACCGCCAGCGAAACGCTGCGCACATCGACCGGCGCGTGGGGCAGCATCTGCGGCGCCATATCGGCCGGCAAAAGCGTGGGCGACTGCGGGCCGTCTGCCGCAGCCAGCGCGGCCTGGGTTGTCACCTCGTCGTTCTCGACGGCGCCGGGCGGTGGCGCCCCCCCCGTACCGCCGGGCGGGGCGGCGCACTCAGGCGAACTGCTCGGCGTAGGCCCGGCTGTCATTGGCGTAGCAGACACATGCCACCGCTTCGAGGCCGCTGCGATCGAGGATCGACATCTCGCCGCGGTGGTACGCGATCAGCCCTTGGCGCTGCATGGCGCTGGCTGCGGCAGTGATGCCGACGCGGCGCACGCCGAGCATGTAGGACAGGAACTCGTGGGTGACGTGGAAGCGGTCGGCGTGGGCACGGTCCTGGCTCATCAACAACCAGCGCCCCAGGCGCGGGCCGATCGCGTGAAACCGCAGGCAGGCGGCAGACCCGGCCAGCTGCGCCATCAACACGTACAAATAGCGGCTGAGCACCTGATGCAGCGCAGGACTGCGCTTGAGCTCCCGCCGGAACGCCGGCGCGCCGAGGCGCCAGGCTGTGCCACTGCCCTGCACCACCGCATGCAGCGGCACGGTGGCGACCCCCAGCGTCAACTGCGCGCCGACCATGCCTTCGCGGCCAACCATGCCAACCTCGAGTGCCGGTTTGCCATCGATGGGCGCGACCATCGAGACGAAGCCATCGACGGGGAACCAGACATGCCGCGTGGGCTTGCCGGCTTCGCAGAGTACGCTGCCCATCGTCAACTCGATCGGCTCGCACAGCGTGAGCAGGCTGGTGCGCGCGTTGCGCGGCAGCCGCTCGATCAATTGGTTCTGGAGGGTGGTCATCTGGGCCTAGGGCAATGTTGCCCGCCACATCCAAAGCTGGCAAGCCCCCGAGGACGGCCGCGAAATGCCGCGTGCCTCGTGATCCCGAATATCCACGCCGCAGCACGCGGCGTCGGTTTGGCAGCGCACATAGTGGCCCGCCGGATTTGTGCGTCAGGCGGCCTGCGGCATCGGCACCAGGCGCTGGTATTCCCGCTTGGAGACCGCGTAACACTCACAAGCGCGCCCCTCGAGGCCGCGGCGGTCGAGCACCTCGATGTGGCCGCGCCGGTAGCGGATCATGCCGGCGTGCTGGAGCGCTTGCGCCGCGGCGGTAACGCCTTCGCGGCGCACGCCGAGCAGGTTGGCCACCGCCTCCTGCGTCATCACCAACTCGTCCGACTGCGACCGGTCCAGACCCATCAGCAGGCGGCGGCTGAACTGTTGCGCGATCGAATGGTGGCGGTTGCAAACCGCAGTCGTCGTCGTCTGCACGATCAGCGACTGGGCATATCGCAGCAGCAGGTTGAGCACCGCGCCGCCGCGCTCGACCGCGGCCTTGATCGCCGTGCCGCTGAGGCGCCAGCCCTGCCCTGCGTTCTGCACCAGGGCGCGGCTGGGCATCGCATTGCCGCCCAGGATCAGCGAGATGCCGACGAGGCCTTCGTTACCGACCACCGCGAACTCCGCCGACGCGCCGTCGCGTGTCATGTACGACAGCGAGACCACCGCACTGGTCGGGAACAGCACCGAGCCCGGCGTGCTGCCCGACTCGAACAGCACCTGGCCATAGGCCAGCGTCACCGGTTCGAGGTCGGCCCGCCAGCGCGCCCACTCGGCATCGGGCAGCGCGGCTAGCAATTGGTTGTAGCGTGGGTCCATGACCCATGATCGCCAGACGCCGAGTTGGCCGGTATCGGCAGCCGCCGTCTGTTGATGTCAGCGCGCACCTACAAAAACTGTGCGCCAGCGGACAGACTTTGGCGCGAGGTCCGCGTCCAGCCTGACGTGGGCCGCGCGCAGCGCGCGACACGTGGCATTGGGTTCGCGGGCCGGCCGGATCGACGGCTCAGCCGGGCCGCAGCATACGGCGCAGATCGACCCAGGCGTCGTAGTCGGCGGCGCTGACGCCGCCGACTTCGAGCGCGGCCTCGCGCAGGTCGAGGCCCTGCGCATGCGCATGCCGGGCGATCTGCGCCGCGCGCTCGTAGCCGATGTGGGGCACCAGAGCGGTCACCAGCATCAACGAGTGCTGCAACAACGATTGCGCACGCTCGGCATTGACCTCGACGCCCTCGATGCAATGCACGCCGAAGCTCGCCATCGTGTCGGCCAGCAGGCGCAGGCTGTCGATCAGGTTCAAGGCGATCAGGGGCTTGTAGACATTGAGTTGGAACTGGCCCTGGCTGGCCGCGATGCCGATCGCCACGTCGTGCCCCATCACCTGGGCGCAGACCATGGTCATCGCCTCGACCTGGGTCGGGTTGACCTTGCCCGGCATGATCGAGCTGCCCGGCTCGTTTGCCGGCAGCCGCAACTCGCCGAAGCCGGCACGCGGCCCGCTGCCCATCAGCCGGATGTCGCAAGCGATCTTGTTGAGCGCGATCGCCAGGGTTCTGAGCGCACCGTGCAGGCCCACCAGCGGCTCGTGCCCGGCCATCGCCGCAAACAGGTCGTCGGCGACGACAAAAGGCGCTTCCAGGCGCCTGGCCAGTACTGCGGCGACACGGGCACCAAAGTCGGGGTGCGTATTCAATCCGGTGCCAACCGCGGTGCCACCGATGGCCAGCGCATGCACGTCGGGCAGCGCCCGGCGAAGCGCCGCTTCAGCGATCGCGAGCTGGGCATCGAAGGCGCCAAATTCCTGGCCGAAGGTGACCGGCGTGGCGTCCTGCAGGTGCGTGCGCCCGACCTTGATCGTGCCGGCAAAAGTGGCCGCCTTCGCGCGCAGTGCCGCACGCAAGGCCGCGAGCGAGGTCAGCAGCGGCCGGGCGCACAACACGGCAGCGATGTGCATCGCGGTAGGGAAGACGTCGTTCGACGACTGCCCGAGGTTGACATCGTCGTTCGGGTGGACGCGGCGGGCATCTCCGAGGCCACCGCCGAGTGCGAGCGACGCCAGGCTGGCGACGACCTCGTTGACGTTCATGTGGCTCTGGGTACCCGATCCGGTCTGCCACACCGACAGCGGAAACTCGGCGTCGAATTCGCCCGCCGCAACGCGCATCGCGGCGGTGGCGATCGCCGCTGCCCGATCGGGCGCGAGCAATCCGAGATCACGGTTGACCTCGGCCGCAGCGCACTTGACCTGCGCCATCGCGTGCACGATTTCCAGCGGCATGCGCTGCTCGCCGATGGCGAAGAAGCGCAGGCTGCGCGCGGTCTGCGCACCCCACAAGGCGTCACCCGGGACATCGATCGGCCCGAAGCCGTCACGTTCGGTGCGCTGCCCCGTCACGCCAGCCTCGCAGACTCAGATCAGCTCTTCAACGGTCAGCCTGCGGTAGTGCACCGCCAGCGTCGCGCCACGGCCGCGGGCGATTTCAGCGGCTGCGGCGGCGTGGTCGACACCGTCCACCTTGACCAGCAGCCAGCGGTAGCCTTCCTTGGCCAGCGCCACGTAGCGGCGCAGCAGCGTGATCTCGAACCCGAAACCCGCCAGCGCGCTGGCGTTGTCGATCATCGCTTGCAGCTCCTCAACGGTTTCGCTCTGCCTGAAATGCAGCACTGCGGCGCTCGACCAACCGGCGCCTTCAAGCGCAACGACCAGCGCATCGGCGTTGGCCTGTGTCGGCAGGCCGACCATCAGCCAACCCACGGGCTTGAAGACGCCGAAGGATGTCGGCACTTGATCGACGGCAGTGGTATCACTCATCACAATGTCCTTCTTGGCTGGATAAACGCGAGCGCTGCAAACCAAGGCGGCAGCGTCACTTCGTGCGCGGCCGCTTGAGCTGTTTGTCGGGCTGGCTCAGGTGCCCGGCGCGCAGTGCCTTGACGGCCTGAATCACGGCGCGGGCGACGTTGCGAACCTCTTCCTGCACCGGCTTGTCCTGGTCCAGCGCGTCGTGACTGTTGTAGTAGGGCTCGTAGTAGCCGATGTAGCGGTCGAGCTTGGCGGTGGCGCCGGCATCGATCAGGCCCATCCACTCGAGCCAGTCGGTGAGATTGCGCCGATGCACTTCGACACCCGCCACGTCACCATGCACGACCACGCCATAGGCGCGGCCGGCAACATGCTTGGGGTAGTCCCAACCCTGTTGCTCGATGGCCTTGGCCTCGGCGACATGTTTGCCGTGGGTCGTCGTTGGATCGGGGTTGCCACCATCGGCGCAGACCATGCGGTCGATCATCAGCTTCAACGGGCTCGGCGACTGGTACCAGTAGGTCGGCGCCAGGATGATCACCGCGTGTGCCGCTACCCAGCGTTCGTAGATCTCGGCCATCCAGTCGTCGGCCTGGTTCAGCGCGTGGTTCGGATAACAACTGCAGGGCCAGTGGCACAACGGCATCGCGCTGGATGCACAACCCTTGCAGGGGTGGATATTGCGGCCGTATTCCGACGTCACCAGACTCAGGTCGAGCACATCGGCCTCGATGCCCGCGCGCTCAACAACGCGCCGCGCGATCTCGGTCAAACGCCAGGTCTTGGAGACCTCGCCCGGGCAGGTGCCGTCGTTGCGCGCGCTGCCGCAGATCAACAGCACGCGCGAAGTGGTCGTGCTGTCACTCCAGCGCTTCTGCGCCGCCTTCAGGCGCTTGCGGGCATCCAGCCATTGCACAGACACCGCGTAGGTCGGGTCGGCAAAACCACGCCCCGCGGGGCGCGTGATCGGCGCCTTGCGGCCCTCTTGCATGGCATCCCAGGCAATCAACTCCAGCCGCGCAATCGCGTCACGTTCGGCCTCGAACGCGGGATCGTAAAAACGCACATTGAAACGCTCTTGAAACTGCACGCGGGTCAACGCGGCCGGGGCCTGCCCGGTACGGATCTTGGTCATGACATGTCCGGTTGGGGTGGGTCCGTCGGCTTGCGACAGCGGAGGCATCAAGCCGGCTGCGACAAGTTGTCAGCCGCAAAGCCCCAGTTGATCAACTTGTCGAGCACCGCCTCGACATGTGCGGCGCGCTTTTCCTGGTAGTCCAGGTAGTAGGCGTGCTCCCAGAGGTCAACCACGAGCAGCGGGTTACCGCCCGGTGGGTGGGGGCCATCGGCATTTGAGGTGTGGACGACAACCAGCCGGCCGCCTTCTTGCACCAGCCAGACCCAGCCACTGCCGAAGTGCTCACCAGCGGCCGATGCCAGCCTTTCGGTGCAGGCCTGCGTGCTGCCGAAACTGGCGTCGATCAAGGGCATCAACGACTGCGGCGGTTTCCCGCCACCGCCGGGCCTCAGGCTGCGCCAATAGAAGTCGTGGTTCCAGGCCTGCGCCGCGTTGTTGTAGATCTTGCGCTTGTCGAACTGCCCCTTCGTGCTGGCAATCGTGTCCTGCAAGGACATCTCGGCGAAGGCGGTGCCCACGACCAGCGTGTTGAGGGTGTCCACATAGGTTTGGTGGTGCTTGCCATGGTGGTGCCCGATGGTGCTGACTGAGATCACCGGCGCGAGCGCGGCTTCAGCGTAGGGCAGGCGCCGCAGGGCATGCGGGTGGGTTGAGGATGAAGTCATGGCGATGTCCGGTGTTCATCAAGGGAAGGCACGTCCGTAAGCCGCTCGCCAAGCCGATGGCTTGTGCCGGGGGGCACCCAGGATCGTCAGCGTCACTGCCACTCCGGTGCCCTCTCGCAGGACGCGATGGACCACCAGGGCCTGCTGGCCGTCGATCCGGTGCACCTGCTCGTAGGTCTGCGGGATGCCACGCTCGACGACGCTGCGGTAGCGCTCGACAAGCTGCGGATGGTCGAGCGCACCGGCCCGACCTTCGCTCATGCGCCGACCGTACAACTGGCGGGGTTTGCACGGCAGCAGCGGCTCCACGGTGGGGCTCACAAACTCCCAGATGAAATCCGCCACGCCGTCGATATTTTCAATCGCGCGCAGCCGCATCACGCCGGACATGGCCGGTGCCGTTCGCGGCGGCAGCGGCGGCGTTTGCGCGCCGCCACTCGAAGCCGCCTGCCCAGAACCGTCGAATTCGTGCACGGAATCTGACCGCTGCGGGGTCGACCGATCAGGTCTTGCCAAACCGGGCCTTGGCCGCGGCAACGCAAGCTGTCTTGGCGTCTCCAGCCATGGCATCGCACTTCTCGGCGGCGACCTTGTAGTCAGCGTCGCGCTTGTCTTGTGCTGCGTCGGTCTTGGCCGCGGCGATCTCCTTGCCCATCTTCGCGTCAGCCAGCGCCTTGACTTCGACGGCCTTGGCTTGTTTGACACAAACGTCCTTGTCGTTGCCGGCGAGGTCGTCGCATCTTTCCTTGGCCACCGAATAGGCGGACTCGGCCTTGGCGACCAGAACCTTGTTCTGGTCCCTGGGCTTGCCCGTGTAGCCAAATTCGAGTTCGGCGCGAGCGACCTTTTCCTTGGCCTTGGCTTCCTGGATGCAGACGTCCTTGGTGTTGGCCGCGAGCGAGCCGCAGGCCGCCTTGTCGGCCTGGTAGTCGGCGCTGATCTGGGTCTTGGCGACCTTGTAGTCCGGCTTGGCCATCAGGGCCGCCTGCGCCAGCGGCATGGCCATCAGGGCGGCCGCGAAAATCGAATGCTTGAGCAGAGTCATATTGGTCATATTGATCCTTGTGAAGATGGCGGGACTGCCAGAGTGCGGCGAGTACCAGGAGTGCTGCTGGCGTAACGAAGAGGACGGCATCGCGACCGCTCGTAGTCAGCGTCCTGCAGCGCTGGCGCCGAGCGCTACGCGTGATTCGGTCTGGTCGAAGAAGGCATAGCCCGAGCGCTCGCGCTTGGCGTGGAACATTGCTGCGTCGGCGCTCCTGAGCAGGGCCTCGGCGGTGCTGCCATCGGTTGGGCACATCGCGATGCCGATGCTCGGCGACACGGTCAGCTGGTGCATGCCGATCCTGACCGGCGCGGCGACAGCGTCGAAGAGTTTGCACGCCAGGTGGCCCAACTGCTCGCGTCCCGGCAGCTCGGTCAGCAGACAGGCAAAGCCTTCGTTGCCGAGGCGACTGACGACGTCTTCGGCACGCACCGCGCGGGTCAGGCGCGACGCCACGACGTGCAGCAATTCGTCGCCGACGGCTTGGCCATGCTTGTCATTGATCGGCTTGAAGTCGTCGAGGTCGAGTTGAAGCACGGCCAGGGGTTGGATCGGCAGCTCGGCCGGCACCGGCATCTGATCGAACCAGATCCTGAAGCGCGCGCGATGAGGCCGCGCAGTCGACTCGTCATGCGGCTCCGCCTGACGCGATCGCTGCTCGGCGGACCGCATGCCGCAGGACCGGGCCCGAGCCTCGGACAGCGAAGCGCGGGCATCGAACAAGGCACGCGCTTGCTGGCGCTGCCGCGTGCGCTCGTGGGCCAGGCCGCTGTTGAGCTGCGCCAGCGCCGCCACGCACGCCAACACCCCACGCTGGACCTGGTCCGACGCGCCATCGTCGAGCAAACGCGCCAGACTGCCGGAGGCCGACTGGAACAGCCGGTCCCAGTCGCCGGCCGAAACGTCGGCGGCGTCAGGCTCCAGCGGTCGGAAGCCAGCATCGCTCGGGTTGCCTTCCGCTGCAGCCGCCCTGATCAGCGCGCGAACCGCCGTGGTTGGATCGTCTTCCCGTTGGTTCAACATGCTTGAAGCCCTCAGTGTGTGGCGCTGCGGTTGAACCACCGCCAGCGTAAATCACGAGCGGTTTTTAGGCCCGGTGTGAACTCTTGTCGGTGCGACACCGTACAAACTCGTGAGCACACGCGGGCTCACGCGCGGGCTCACAGGCGGGCCCCGGCGGGCACGATCGAGTAGATCGATGCGGCCGGCGCCGACGCTGCCGACGCCGCGCCGTGGGCGCCCTGCGGCGTGGCCGCGGCCGGCGCCACGACGGTGTCTGCGCCGACCCGTTCGCAGGCCGCCAGGCCGATGGCAACAAACACGACGAGAGCGCCGACCAGGCTCAACAGTCCCGGTGCGCACCACAGCGCATCGGCAACTGCTCGGCGCATGTCGGGCCGCATTGCTTTCAGCCGGTGACGACAAATCGATCGATGCGCGCGGCGCGCTCGGCGGCGGCAGGATCTGCAACGATCACGTCGACCGGCGCGCGATCGTCGAGCGCCGCGTTGGGACGGGCGAACCACTGCGCCGTTTCCCAAGCGTCGAAAACCGGATGCAGCGCCGCAAGGACCGTTGCCACCGACGCTGCCGGCAACTCGTCGGCAGCAGCGAACTGGAACCACGGCAACCAGGTCTGCGATTGCCAGTCGAAGCTGATCACGGCGCCTTGCCTGATCCAGCGCTCGAGCGTGGCGGCGTCGTGACCGCGGCGCCGCTCAAGCTGGTGGTTCACTTCGTCGACGCGCGCCAGGCCGCCGCTGGGCCGGTAGGCATCGAGCAGCGCGACGAAGCTGTGATCGCAGCCGTTGGGCACCACGCTGGATGCGCGGCTCAACGCGGCCGCCAACGGCGCTGGCACGTAACGGCCCGGCGCGGGCCCGTAGCCACTGATCTGTGTGCTCGGCATGATGACTCCTGGACTTGTCGTGCGGCGGCCATCGCTGCAAGGTTCGCAACGGCATTGACAAGATAGGCGCGATGGCTAGCGCCGGTCAGTGCGATGGCCCACGCAGGGGCAGATGCACTGTGTGCGACAACGAACAGACGCCCGGGAGTCCCCTGCCTAGTCTTTGCAGCGCGTTGCCGTGGCATTGATCGACATCAAACGCGGCTGCGGGTGCTCAGGTTTCAATCAAATCAATCTGCAGTTCGACCAAAAAGGGGCAAGCCATGCTCGAAACCATTGCCGTCATCCTCGTCGTGATGTGGCTGCTCGGCCTGATCGCGTCGACCACGATGGGCGGCTTCATCCACATCCTGCTGGTCATCGCCGTCGTGGTGATCCTGGTCCGCGTCCTCCAGGGCCGGCGAATCTAGCCCTCACAGAAAGCCAGACCATGAAACCGAACCAGATCTTCGCCATCGTGCTGATCGTCGCCGGCATCCTCGGCTTGGCCTACGGCGGCTTCAGCTACGACAAACAAACCACCGGCGCCAAGCTCGGGCCGATCGAGTTGAAGGTGACGGAAACAAAGACCGTGAACGTGCCGATGTGGGCCGGCATCGGCGCGATCGTGGCGGGCGGCTTGCTGCTGGTGGTGGGCGGTCGCAAGAACTAGGTCGATGACACGCCAACGGGTGCTGGTTGTTGCGGCCATCGGCGTCGTCGTCGCGGGTCTGTTGGCCTGGTGGTGGCTGCGCGCGCCGAAGGTGCTTGCGGTCACCGTGCAAACGGCGCCGTTGGTGCGCACGCTGCAGTTCTCGGCCCGCGTGGCCAGCGCGTCCCGGGTCGATGTCGGCGCCACCCTCACCGGCCGCGTGCTGCACGTCGCGGTGACCGAAGGCGCGCAGGTCAAAGCAGGTGACCTGCTGTTGCGCCTGGAGAGCGATGAACTGCAGGCCGCGCTGGCGCAGGCACAGGCCAGCGAACGCCAAGCCACGGCGCGCTGGCGTGGCTTGCGCAGCACCGGGCGCAGCAGCGCCGACGCCACGCTGGCGCAGACCGACTCGGTGTTGATCGCCGCCCAGGCCGAGTTGCGGCGCACGCAGGACCTGGTGGCCCAGGGCTTCCTCAGCCCGGCACGGCTCGACGAGGTGCAGCGCAGCGTGGCGGTGGCGGTGGCCCAGCAGGCCGGCGCCCGCGCGCAACGCGAAGCGAATGCCGACGCCGGCACTGAAAGCCAACAGGCCCAGGCGCAACTGGCTCTGGCCAGCGCGGCCACGGCCGCGGCGCGCGCGCGGCTGGCACAAGCCGTGCTCAACTCGCCGGCCGACGCCAAGGTGTTGGCACGCCTGGTCGAGCCCGGGCAGATCGTGCAGCCGGGCCGCGCGCTGTTGACCTTGGCGCTGGCCGGCGCGCCACAACTGGTGGCGCAGGCCGACGAGCGTTTTCTCGGGCAGTTGCAGGTTGACCAGCCCGCGACCGTGGTCGCCGACGCCTTCCCCGGCCAGCACTTCGTTGCGCGCGTGCAGTCGATCGCGCCGCTGGTCGATGCCCAGCGCGGTGCTGTCGAGGTCAAGTTCTCGTTGCCGCAATCGCCGCCAGCCTTTCTGCGCGAAGACATGACGCTGTCGGTGGAAGTTGAGACGGCGCGCCGCGACGCCGCGCTGGTGCTGCCAGTCGGCGCCTTGCGCAGCGAGCAGGCTGGCCGCGCGACAGTGTGGATCGAGGTCGGCGGTCGGGTCGAGCAACGAACCTTGCGGCTGGGTCTGCGCACGCTCGATGCGGCCGAGGTGCTTGAAGGCCTGGCGGCTGGCGCGACCGTGCTGATCGGCGAGGCGCCGCAACCCGGCCGCCGGGTGCACGCCAATCGCAGCGCCGCAGCCACATCCGCAGCCACGGCCACCAAGCCGGCGCGCAGCGACGGCGGCGCGGCCCTGACCAATGCGATGGGGCGCTGAGGGCCATGTTCGCCGCATTCGGGTTCGAGCGCCGCGTCGCGACACGCTTCCTGCGTGAAGGGCGCATGCAGACCCTGCTCATCATCATCGGCGTCGCCGCAGGCGTGGCGGTGGTGACCTACATCTCGGCGCTGATCACGGGCCTGCAGAAAAACACCATCGACAAGACCCTCGGCGCGCAGGCGCATGTGACGCTCAGCGAGCGCGACGACGTCGTCACCCCGGCCCGCGCGCCGTCCCCCGCCATCACCGTGCTCGCACAAACGCAGCCGCGCGCACAGCGCCCGCGCTCGATCGCCAACTGGCAGACCCTGGTGCCGCTGCTCGAAGCCCTGCCCGGCGTGGCCGCGGTGTCGCCCACGCTGACCGGCGCCGGGCTGGCGCTGCGCGGCGAGGCCTCGAAGTCGATCGCGCTGATCGGCGTCGACCTCGACCGCTACGACCGCATCGTCGGCCTGCGCTCGAAAGTCATCGCCGGTGTGGCGCGGCTGGCCCCCGGCGAAGGCATCATCGGCCGCGAACTCGCCGACGACCTGGGCGTTCGCGTCGGCGACCACATCAGCCTGAGCACGGGCAGCGGCACCAGCGCCGTGACCGATTCGCTGCGCATCACGGCGCTGGTCGACCTCGGCCTGCGCGAGCTCAACCGCCGCACCGTGATCGTGCCGCTGCGCGCCGCGCAGAGCCTGGTCGGCCTGCCGGGTGGCGCGACGAGCCTGGAGCTGACGCTGCGTGACATCTGGTCGGCAAAAACGCTGGCCGCCGAGTTGGCGCAACGCCTGCCGTACAAGGTTGAGAGCTGGCAGGAGGCCAACTCGCAACTCGTCGCTGCGCTCAACGCGCAGTCGGTCAGCACCGGCGTCATCCGCGCGGTGGTGATGGTCGTGGTGGTGCTGGGCATCGCCAGCGTGCTGGTGGTGTCGGTCGTGCAAAAGCGCCGCGAGATCGGCATCCTGCGCGCGATGGGCGCCACGCAGGGCCAGGTGCTGCGCATCTTTCTGCTGCAAGGCGCGATCGTCGGCGCC
>JANOKR010000579.1:0-23777 GCA_031419315.1 Betaproteobacteria bacterium | reverse complement strand
GCGCGACGACTGGCGGCGCGACAACGTCAACCGGCTCGTACAACGCATGCACCGCAGCGTGCATCAGATCAAGCCGTGGGTGCGTTTTGGCATCAGCCCGTTTGGCCTGGGTCGGCCCGACCGGCGGCCGCCGGGCATCGAAGGATTCAGCCAGTTCGACAAGCTGTATGCCGACGTTGAACTCTGGCTCAACGAAGGCTGGCTCGACTATCTGGTGCCGCAACTCTATTGGCCGATCGACCGCGCCGCGCAGTCCTTCCCGGTGCTGCTGGACTACTGGCTGGCGCAGAACCCACGCCGTCGCCACGTTTGGCCGGGGCTCTACACCAGCCGCATCGGCGCGCCGCAAAATTCCTGGCCGGCCGCCGAAATTGGCGAGCAGATCACGCTGGCGCGCCGGCGCTTGGGCGTTGCCGGTGGCGCGCAGACAGCAGGCCATGTGCACTTCAGCATGGTCGCCTTGATGCAGGACCGCGAGGGCATCGCGACCAGCCTGAAAGCGGGCGCTTATGCGCAACCGGCGCTGGCCCCGGCGTCAACCTGGCTCGACGACCAGCCGCCACCCGCGCCCACGCTGCGGCTGGACGGGCGGCGCTGGATCGCCGAGCCCGGCCGCGGCAAGCCGGTTTTTGCCTGGGCCGTCTGGCGCCGGCAGGCCGGGCAGTGGCGGTTTGCAGTGCAGCCGGGGCATGATCGCTTCATCGACCCGGGCGCGGACTGCGACACGATCGTGCTCAGCGCGGTGTGCCGGGTCGGCAACGAGAGCGTGCGTGTCGCGCGACGCCTGGGGTCAACTGGATGAGCCTGCTGAAGACCGAAACTCCGAGTGCGTTGCATACTCAGCTGGACCGTTATGCCAGCCCGGCGTTGGTCGATGCCCTGGTGGCCGACCAGCAACTCGCGGCGGCTGCGGTGCGCACAGCCGGCGCGGCCATCGCCGCTGCGGTGGATGCCGCACTGCCGCGCTTGCAGGCCGGTGGCCGTCTGATTTATGTCGGCGCCGGCACCAGCGGGCGTCTGGGTGTGCTGGACAGCGTTGAGCTGCTGCCGACGTTTTCGTGGCCGGCAGACCGCGCACTGGCGCTGCTGGCCGGCGGGCCGGGGGCGATGTTCGAGGCGGTTGAAGGGGCCGAAGACGACGAAGCCCAAGGCGCGGCCGACCTGCAATCGCTGCAAGTCACGCCAGACGATGTCGTGGTCGTGATTGCCGCGTCGGGCACCACGCCGTATGCCCTGGGCGCATTGTTTGCAGCGCGCGGCGCCGGTGCGCTGACGGTGGCGCTTTGCAACAACCCGGGCACGCCGGTGCTGGCGGCCGCACAGATCGCGGTCTTGCTCGACACCGGCAGCGAAATCATTTCCGGCAGCACCCGCCTGAAAGCCGGCACGGCGCAGAAGATCGCGCTGAACACCTTGTCCAGCGCGCTGATGGTGCGCCTGCACAAGGTCTACGGCAACCTGATGGTCGACCTGCGTGCGACCAATGCCAAGCTGGTGGAGCGTGCGCTGCGGCTAACGTTGCAAGCCAGCGGCGCTGACGAGGTCGCCGCACGGCTGGCGCTCGATGCTTGCGGCTGGCAAGTCAAGACAGCGATCGTGATGCTGCGCTGTGGCCTTGACGCAGCCCGAGCGCAGGCCCGGCTGGATGCAGCGCATGGCAGCGTCGAGCGGGCGTTCGGGTGAGCGTCAACGGCGTGGCCGTTCGCTCGGTCTCGCTCGACGTCTTTCGTGGCGCCGCGGTGGCGCTGATGATCCTGGTCAACAACCCCGGCAGCTGGCAACACCTGTACCCGCCGCTGGCCCACGCGCCCTGGCATGGCCTCACGCCGACGGACCTGGTGTTCCCGTTTTTCCTGTTCGCGGTCGGCACCGCAATGGCCTTCACGATGCCGGCGCTGCAGCGCGGTGCGGCGGCGGACTTCTGGCGCTACTGGCTGCGCCGCGTCGGGTTTATCTTCTTGATCGGCCTGCTTCTCAATGTCAGCCCCTTTGTGCGCTGGGACGCTGCCGGTGACCTCGTCTGGCGCAGCTTTGACAGCCTGCGTTTCATGGGCGTGTTGCAACGCGTCGCGCTGGCCTGGGGCGGTGCGGTGTTGATCGTCTGGGCCTGGGGCCGGCGCGGTGCCTGGTGGGCCGGCACCGTGCTGCTGCTCAGCTATTGGGCGCTGTGTGTCGGCCTGGCGACCGGCGGCGATGCGTACAGCCTCGAAGGTTTTTTTGGCACCGGCTTCGATCGCTGGCTGCTCGGGCCGGCCCATCTTTACCGCGGCGTAGGGGTGCCCTTCGACCCCGAAGGTCTTGCCAGCACACTGCCAGCGGTGGCCCAGGTGTTGATCGGCTACCTGGCCGGCACGGCGTTCACCAGCGCGCCGCGGCGTGATGTGGCACTCGTCGGCCGGCTTTTTGTCGCAGCACTCGGCGTGTTGGTTGTCGGCTACCTTTGGCAGTTAGGCATGCCGCTGAACAAAAAGCTCTGGACCTCGAGTTATGTGCTCGTCAGCAGCGGCATGGCGCTGGCCACGATCGCGCTGTTGATGCACCACATCGACCTTGCCGGCGCAGCGCAGAAAAGCGCTGCGTGGGTCGCGTTTTTTGATGTCTTCGGAAAAAACGCGCTCTTCGTTTTTGTCCTCAGCGGCCTCGTGCCGCGGCTGCTGGCGCTGTTGCGATGGAGCGCGGGGGTTGATGCCGATGGCAAGACCCTTTGGCTGTCGCCGCTGAGCTGGGCCTATCGCGACATTTTTGCGCCGATCGGCGGTCTCGTTGGCGACCCGCGCCTGGGCTCGCTGCTCTTTGCACTGGCCAACCTGGTGGGTTACTGGGCCCTGGCCCGCTGGCTCGACCGGCGGCGCATCTACATCAAAGTCTGATGGTACGGGTGTGAAAATTCTCTTGTTCGGCGCTACCGGCCAGGTCGGTATCGAGCTTCAACGCTCGCTCTCCGGGCTGGGGGAGTTGGTCATCTGCGCGCGCAGCGGCGCCCGCTGGCCTGCCGACTTCGACCGGCCCGCCGAAGTCGCGCAGGTGGTTCGCGCGCTGCGCCCGGACGTGATCGTGAATGCCGCCGCGTGGGCAGCAGTCGATGCCGCACAAGCGCATGCCGAAGCTGCGTTCCGCGTCAATGCAGCCAGCCCCGGCGCGATCGCGGTCGAAGCCCACAAGATCGACGCACTGCTGCTTCACTACAGCAGCGACTATGTCTTCGACGGCAGCGGCCAACGTCCTTGGCGCGAGGACGATCCGACCGGCCCGCTCAACGTCTATGGCGCAGCGAAGCTTGCCGGCGAGCAGATGATCCGCGCCAGCGGCTGCCGGCATTTGATCGTGCGCACCAGCGGCGTCTGGTCGCCGCGCGGTAAGGGCGGCAACTTTGTCGCCACGGTGCGCGCGCGCTTGTTGGCCGGGCAAACGCTGCGTGTTGTCGACGACCAGATCGGGGCGCCGACGCCAGCCGCACTGGTTGCCGATCTCAGCACCCAGCTGCTGCAGCGCTCGCTCACTGATGGGGCGGTTGGTGGCATCTGCCACTTGGCTGCCGGTGGTGAGACGAGTTGGCATGGTGTCGCCTGTGTGATCGCCGAGGCGCTGCGCGCGCGCGGGCATGTCGTACCCGAAGTGCAGGCGGTGCCGTCCGCGGCGTACCCGCAGGCAGCGCCGCGGCCGCTGAACTCGCGCCTGGACTGCAGCCGGCTGCGTCGCGCGCTGGGCATCAACGCAGCCGATTGGCCGCAATGGCAGCCGCCGATCGTGCAGGCGATTGCCGGCTGGCCGGCGGGATAGCCGAAGCCACAGCGCTTGGCCCCATCCGCGGCGCGGTGGACACCGGCGTGCTTGGCTACCATCGCCCCATGCAAGTCACGCCGACCGCGATCTCCGATGTGCTGCTGCTGCGGCCGCAGCAGCACGTCGACGAGCGCGGGTTTGTGGCTGAACGCTGGCGGCGCCAGGCTTTCGACGCCGTCGTCGGCCAAGCGGTGGACTTTGTGCAGCACAACCGGTCGCGCTCGCGGCGTGGTGTGTTGCGCGGCCTGCATTACCAGCTCGGCGGCCCGTCGCAAGGCAAGCTGGTCTGGGCCACACAAGGATGTGTGTTCGATGTCGCTGTCGACCTGCGCCGCAGCAGCAAAACCTTCGGCCGCTGGGTGGGCACCGAACTCAGCGCCGACAACGCCTGCCAGCTTTGGATTCCACCGGGTTTTGCGCATGGTTTTTTTGTGCTCAGCGAGTCGGCCGATGTCGACTACAAACTTACCGCGCAGTTCGACCCTGCGCAGCAGCACAGCCTGCGTTGGGACGACCCGGCGATCGCCATTGACTGGCCGACCGGCGGTGCCGCGCCGCTGCTGTCGGCACGCGACGCATCGGCGCCAGGCTTGCACGGCATCACGCTGCCTTGAAGCTCGCCGCGCTGCGCTCAATTTGACATCACCGGCGCGGCATAATCGCGCGTCGCAACGAAGCTCACCGAGCGCAAGACCATGGACCAGAGTCACCCTCGGTGACCGTCCGCTCCGGCACCCGGCGCCCGCCTTGACGGCGCTGCGAGCGGGGTGGGACGGTCGCCTGCCGCCGGCCAAGCGCCGAACCCCGCAGTCTGAAGCGTCGCGCCCTTGGAGCGAGCGGCGCACCGGAGACCCCGATGTTGAACGTCTTCACGCTGGCCAACGGCCGGCTGACCCAGCAGGAAATCGAAAACGGCAGCGCGCTGGCGCATGTCCAGCCGGTCTGGGTCGACCTCGAATCGCCGACCGCCGAAGAGATGGCCTGGATCGAAGCGCGCTTCGGCCTGAATATCCCCGCCGACGCCGTCGACGACGACCTCGAAGAGTCGGCACGTTTTTATGAAGAGGACAACGGCGAGCTGCACATCCGCTCTGACTTCCTGATCGAAGGCGACGGTGGCGAAGACGGCCAACTCGCGCGCAACGTGCGGGTGGCCTTCATCCTCAAAGATGGCGTGCTGTTTTCGGTCCACGGCGAAGACCTGCCGGTGTTCAGACTGCTGCGCCTGCGCGCGCGGCGCATCCCGGCGCTGATCGAAGACGCCAAGGACGTGCTGCTCAAGCTCTACGACGCCGACGCTGAATATTCCGCCGATGCGCTGGAGGGCATCTACGACCACCTCGAACTGGTCAGCGCGCGGGTCTTGAAAGAGGACGTCAACGACGCCACCGCGGGCGAGGTGCTGGCCGCGATCGCCAAGCAGGAAGACCTGAACGGCCGCATCCGGCGCAATGTGATGGACACCCGGCGGGCGCTGAGTTTCATGATGCGCAGCCGGATGCTCAATGCCGATCAGTTTGAAGAAGCGCGCCAGATCCTGCGCGATATCGACTCGCTGGATTCGCACACTGCGTTCCTGTTCGACAAGATCAATTTCCTGATGGACGCGGTGGTCGGTTTCATCAATATCAACCAGAACAAGATCATCAAGATCTTCTCGGTGGCCAGCGTCGCGCTGCTGCCGCCGACCTTGATCGCCAGCATCTACGGCATGAACTTCCGCTTCATGCCCGAGCTCGAAAAACCCTGGGGTTACCCGCTGGCGCTGCTGCTGATGGGCGCCTCGGTGATCGCGCCGTTTGTTTACTTCCGCAGAAAAGGCTGGCTTCGGTGAACTCCGCACACTTCGTGAATACGATGGATGTGCGGCCGGATGGCATCGTGTAACCTTTCGAGACGAGGTCGCAGCGCAATGCCCCGCCACCCACGGAGTGAGGAAAGATGATGCTGTCCCATCGATTGCCGGCTTCCATTGCAGCGTGCCGCGGCCTGTTGGCGGTGGTGCTGCTGGCCAGTGCCGGGCTGGCCCAGGCGCAGTTTTCGATGGTGCCGGCGCCGCTGCCGATGTCGGCGCCGCCGCGGCCGTCCGAGGCCGAAGTCGACAAGGAATACCGCATCGACGCCGCCCGCCATATCTATGCGATGTACCCGATGCGGGTCTTTCGCGGCAAGCTGCCGCCGATGATGTACGCGGTGATGATCACCGACACCGAGCTCGACCCGACCGGCAACGTCGTCGCCGTCACCGTCGCGCGCGAACCCGCGGCGGCCAAGGAAGTCAGCCCCTGGGTCGTTGCGCTGATCCGCCGCGCCGGGCCGTTCCCGGCGCCGGCCAAGATGCGCGACACCGCCAATCCTGCCGGCAATATCGTCTACCGCGATATCTGGCTGGTCGACAAATCCGGCCTGTTCCAGGTCGACACGCTGACCGAGGGGCAGCGCTAGATGTTCGCCCCCACGTTTGTCGCTTCGCGACTGCACTGCCCCCCGCGGGGGCTTCAGGCCGCTTGGGGCGGCCCGGCGCTGGCCTGACCTTCACGCGCGCGATCAGCTATTGGCGCGGCGCTTGAGCCAGCGCATCAGGCTGCCCAGCACGGGCAGTTTTTCGTACAGCTCCTCGGCGGCATCCCAGTAGTCGCGGTGCAGCGTGATGCGCCCGTCGCTGGCGTCGAAGTGCAGATGTGAGCCGCCGCGCACGGTCTGCTCGACCGCATTGCCGCGAAAACGAAAGACGAAGTCCCAGACCAGAAAACAGCGGTCGCCTTCGACCACCGTTTCGTGGATCACAAATCGCGGCGCGTCGAGAGCCTTGAACATGTGCTCGAAGATGTGCCGGATGGCGGCCACGCCGCGGACTTCGTTGAACGGGTCCTTGAAGGTCGCATCAGCGCTGTAGATCAATTCCATCCGTGCCAGGTCGGCTGGTTTCAGAGCCTCGAAAAATTCGATCGTGGTCGACACTCGCGGGTCGGCGTGGCGTGGCATCTCAAGCTCCGGTCGAGCGCCGCA
This sequence comes from Betaproteobacteria bacterium, assembly GCA_031419315.1. Lineage (GTDB taxonomy): Bacteria > Pseudomonadota > Gammaproteobacteria > Burkholderiales > Burkholderiaceae_C > Rubrivivax. The sequence goes on along the minus strand of JANOKR010000579.1, from coordinate 16,985 downwards.
CGGCGGCAAAGTAGAGGCCGTCCCCGAGCAGGCGCAGGGCCTTCATCAGCAGCGTGAATCGTTTCGGGAAATGGATCTCGAAGCGGCCGGCGGCCCAGCCGTTGACGATCGCGTCGGCCGCCTGCTGCGGCGAAATCATCGCCGGCATGTGGAAGTCGTTGCCGGCGGTCAGCGGTGTGGCGACAAAACCCGGGCTGATCAGCGAGACGCCAATGCCACGTGGGTGCAAGTCCAGGTACAGCGTCTCGGCGAGGTTGATCAGCGCGGCTTTGGTCGGCCCGTAGGCCAGCGATTTGGGCAGGCCGCGATAACCGGCGACGCTGGCGACAAGGCTCAAATGCCCATCGCCCTGGCGCAGCAGGATCGGCAGCACCGCGTCGAGCATGACCAGCGCGCCGCCGACGTTGACTTCGGCGTGCTGCAACGCGATGTCGAGGTCGAAATCGGTGGCGCGCATCGGCGCGTAGGTGCCAGCGCAGTACATCGCCAGGTCGATGCGCTGGTGCCGGGCGACGATCTGCGCAGCCGCGGCGTGCATCGCAGCGCGGTCGGTGGCGTCGAAGGCGATCGCCTGGCTGCCGGGATGTTCGGCGACAAAGCTGTCGAGTGCTGCCTGGCTGCGCGCGCTCACGATCACGCGCGCGCCGAGCTGGTGCAGCCGCGACGCCGTGGCGCGCCCGATGCCGCTGGACGCGCCCACCAGCCAGGCGCTGCGCCCGGCCCAGTCGTTGATTTTCGGATTCAAGGCCATCGCGCGTTCAACGCCGCTGGAAGGCCAGCGTGACCTCGCCAAGGTGGATGCCGAACTTGCTCATCGCCGCCTTGTTGAGCATCACACGGTCGTCGATGAGGACCATCCAGTCGTCGAACTGAACTTCATAGACGCTGTCGTCGACCGGTAGCTTCAACGTGTAGCGCCATTGCAGGGTGTTGCCCGCGGCGACGCCGACGGCCTCGCCAACCACATCGTCGGCGCGGCCGCTGTAGCGCCCTCCCCCAAGGTGTTTGAGACGCCAGACGCGGCGCTCGGTCTTGCCGTCGCTGTAGGTAAAACGTTCGTCGAGGGTGCCATCGTCGCCGACCCAGGTGCCGGTCATCTGCACCGTGAAGCGGCGCACGATGCGCCCGGCGCGGTCGGTGAAGATGCCCTGCGCGGCGAGCTCGCCGTTGAAGTAAGTCTTCAGATCGAGCAGCGGCTTTTCGGCAGCGTAGTCGGCTGGGGTTGGCGCACTGGCGCAGCCGCCGAGCAGCATGGCGGTGGTGATGGCGCAGGCTGCACCGGTGATCAGGAGGCGTCGTTTCATGTAGGTCTTTGGTTGCGGATCCAGACGCCGTACAGCAGCGCGGCGGCGCCGAGCTTGAGCAAACAGGGCAGCAGGCAATACGCCGCGGTCAGCGCCTGCAGCGCGTCGTCACTGCGTTCGCCTGGGGCGTAACCCCAGGCTGCCAGCGCCGGCAGCGCAATCCCCGCCGCGAGCGCCAGATTGAGCTTGGTGGCGAAGTTCCACCAGCCGAAGTAGGCCCCTTCGAGGCGGCCGCCATGGCCGCTGCGCTGGATCACGCCGGCGAGCAGCGCGCCGGGCAGCGCGAGGTCGGCACCGAGTGCGACGCCGCTGGCGACGCACACCGCGGTGTAGGCCACCACGTCACCGGCGCCGAGCGTGGCCGCCCAGGCGAATGTCAGCACCGCCAACAGCATGCCGGCGAGCCAGCTGCGCGCCAGCCCGATGCGGCGCACGAGCAGCAACCACAGCGGCATCGACAGGGCCCCGGCGGCAAAGTAGCTGGCCAGGAACAGCGGCTCGAAGGCCTGCGCCTGCAAGCGGTCGCGGATGAAAAACAGCACCAGCGTCGCCGGCACTGCGCTGGCGATGCCGTTGACCAGATAGACCAGCAGCAGGCGCCGGAAGTCGGGCGTCCGCCAGGGCAGGGTCAGTGACGGCGCCGCGGCGGCTTTGCCCGGCGCGGCGCTTGCCTTGCCGGGCAGGTTGCTGATGGCGGACAACGATGCCCGCGGCGCCAAAGACAGCAGCGCGACACCGGCCGTCAGCGCGAGCGCAAAAACGATCGTCGAGACACCGAGCCCGGCGACCGACGGCAGCACGCTGGCGACGAGCACGCCGACCAGCGCAAAACCTTCACGCCAAGACACGATGCGCGCGCGCTGCGCTTCGCCGCCCCCGAGCCGCGCGCCCCAGGCCTGGTGCAGCACGCTCAAGACGCTGTAGGCGAGGTAGGTCACGGCCAGCGCGACGCCACACCACCAGAGCAGCGCTGAGCCGCTGTCAAGGACCCCGGCAGCGGGGAAAAACAAGGCGCGGAATCCAATCGCCAGCAGCACTGCGGCGGCGACCGCGGCGGCAAGTACACGCGTGGTCGATCGTGCGAACCACTGGTCGGCCAGGCGACCGATCCAGGGGTCGGCGATGGCGTCGAGCGCGCGTGCAAACAACAGCAAAGCGCCCAGCGTGGCCAGCGGCACACCAAACTCGCTGGCGTAGTGGTTGGGCAGCACGACATACAGCGGCAGCGCGACAAAAGCCAGCGGCAGACCCAGGCCGCCGTAGGCCAGGCCCTGGCGCCAGCCGCCCTGCCAGCTTTCGCCACTCAAGCCGACCGACGCGCCGCTGGAAGGGCTGCTCGCGACAGCGCCACCGCCGGCGGGCAAGGCGGCACGGCGCGGTGTTGTCAAACGGCCCCGAGCAGCGCGCTGCGCAGCTTCGGCTCCGAGGTCCACGGCGCGAGCCAGATGCCAAAAAACAGGCGCGCAAATTCGGCATCGCGGACTTCGCCGCGCGGGCTGCCGTTGACAAAGAAGTCGGCTGCCACGCCGGGTTCGTGGCGGCCGGTGATGCGGTCGCCGGCGTTCACGTCGGGAAACAGCCGCGTCATCGTCAGCAACCAGCGCCCGGCCGCAGCCGTATCGACCGGGCCTGCGCGGCGCATCTCTTCGAGCGAGCGCTCGGCGATCTGCCGGCCGGCGAGCGCGCGCCGGTATTCGATCTCCAGCGCCAGCGCGCGCTGATCCCAGTCATCGGTGCCGACGCGGCCGCGCGCGGCCCACAGCCGGATGTCGTAGACCTGCAAACCAAAAAATCGCAATCGGCCCTGGCCTTGCAACAGCGCCGTCGGCCACACCGCGGCGATTTCTGGCGGCGGCGCGGCCGGCGCCGATGGCTGCACCTGCGCCCGGGCCAGCGACGGGCCCACCAGCGGCGCAGCGGCCAGCGTCGCGGCCGTCAGCAGCACGCATCGGCGCTGGCCAGAGAAATGCAGCTTGAGCATCGGCTTGGGAAGTTCAGACCGGGCGGCGCAGCGTGAACTGCACGATGTCGGTATTGCCGGTGTCGAAGGCGGCCTCGCAATAGGCGAGATAGAACTCCCATATGCGCATGAAGCGGGTGTCAAAACCGAGCTGGCGGACCTGCGCCTCGCGAGCCAGAAAGTCACGCCGCCAGCGGCGCAATGTCTCGGCGTAGTCGGGGCCAAAGGCCAGGCTGCGAATGACCTCGAGGCCGGCCTTTTGGGCCTGGGTTGCAAACGCGCTCGGGCTCGGCAGCAGGCCACCGGGGAAGATGTACTGCTGGATGAAATCGGTCGAGCGCACATAACGCTCAAAAAGATCGTCACGGATCGTGATCGTCTGGATGCAGGCCAGGCCGCCCGGCTTGAGCTGGCTTTTGACGGTGGCAAAAAAGGTATCCCAGTATTCGCGGCCGACGGCCTCGAACATCTCGATCGAGACGATCGCATCGTAGGGGCCGTCGTGAATGTCGCGATAGTCCTGCAAGCGCAGGTCGGTCTTGGCCTGCAGGCCGGCGGCCCCGACGCGCGACCGGGCGTGGCTGAGTTGCTCCGACGACAGCGTGACGCCGGTGACCTGCGCGCCGAACTTGGCCGCGGCTTCGGCCAGTGCGCCCCAGCCGCAGCCGATCTCGAGCAGCCGCTGGCCCGGCTGCAGGCCACATTCCTGGATCGCGCGCTGCACCTTGGCCTGCTGCGCCTGCGCCATCGGCCGGTCGAAATCGGCTTCAAATAGCGCGCTCGAATAGTTCATCGACTCGTCGAGCCAGAGCTTGTAGAACTCGTTGCCGAGGTCGTAGTGAGCATGCACGTTCTTCAGACTGCCGCGCCGCGAGTTGCGGTTCAGCAGATGTTTGGCGCGGTACCACAAGGCGCCCCACCAGCTGCCGTAGATGAGCTTGTCGATTGCCTCGCGGTTGTGGATGAACAGCTTGAGCAACGCGGTCAGATCCGGGCTCGTCCACTGGCCGGCGATGAAAGCTTCGGCAAAGCCGATGTCGCCGCTCTTCAACGCTGCGGTGCAGGCCCGCCAGTCGAGCAGGCGGATCGCCGCGTGCGTCTGACCCAAGGCGCCGCTGCCGAAGCGTGAGTGCGTGCCGTCGGGCCATAACACGTCGAGCGTACCGTGGCGTAAGCGTTGGAGCAGGCGCAAGATCGTGCGTGCGGCCGCCGGGGCCTGCGCCGGTAGCGTGAACGGGTGGGCGGTGGTGGTGGACATCGGTGGCGGTCGGTCGTGGGTCGGGCGTTGGTCGGGTCGGGTGGTATGGCGATGAGCGAGACAGTGGGCGAGACCTTGATCGGACAGCGGTTCAGCCCGACTTCAGCGCGAGTTCAGCGTGAAACGAGGCTCGCCGGCGGCGCCGGCTTGCGCACCAGCGGCACCCGCTTGAGCCAGAGCCTGAGCGCCTGCCAGTGGATGCGCGCGACGATGCCCAGCGTCATCAGCGGCATGCGCAGCACGACGGCACGCGTGCTCGCGGCGGTCAAGGGTTCGAGGCGGCCGCTGACACTGGTTTGCAGCAAAGGCCCATCTTCGTCGTCGTGGGCGATGCGCGCGACGATGCGGTCGGCGCTGCGCATGAAACGAAAGCGGTACTGGCCGCGCGGTGCGCAGAACGGCGAGACGTGGAAGACCTTGTCCGCCGCCTGTTCGCGGCCAAAGGCCAGGCCCGCGCCGGCGAGCAGATAACAGTGGCGCTCGCCGAAGGTGTTGTTGACTTCGGCCAGCACCGCCGCGAGCGTGCCGTCACTGCGGTGGCAGTACCAAAAGCTCACCGGCTTGAAGACATGGCCAAACTGGCGCGGGTAGGTCTGTAGCCAGACTTCACCGCTCGCGTCGTGCACACCTTCGCGGTTCAGCAGAGCTTCGATCCAGGCCAGCGCGTCGTCGCCACCGTCGCCATGGTCGCGGTCGTAGAAGCTCAAGGGCGCAAAGCGGTTGCGGGCCAGCGCACCGGACGCTGCCGCTGCAGTGCCTAACGATTCAATTGAGTCGCTTGTCGCTACCAGGCTTGCACGGCGCAGCGCGCGCATCGGCAGCATCAGGAAGCAGGTAGGGTAGACAAAACCATTCAGCCGCGGGCGCAGGCGCAGATGGCGGACCTCGCCGCGGCCGAGCAAGGGCCCGGCGGCGTCGATCGCGGTGGCCGACGCCGACGCCGTTGCCGTCGCGGGCCGGGCTGATGTGACGGCGGTGGGGGCACTGTGGACGCTGGTCATGCCGCCCTCGCCAGACCGGGCCGCTGTGCCCAGCGGCAGCGCAATGCGTCGGCTGCGGCCAGGCCCGAGCGCAGGCCATCTTCGTGAAAACCGTAGCCGGCCCAGGCGCCGCAAAACCAGACATGCGAGCGGCCCTGGATCTCGCGCAGCCGCGCCTGTGCGCTGATCGCGGCCTGGTCAAAAACCGGGTGGCTGTAGTCGAAGACGCCCAGCGTCTGCGCGGGGTCGATCGGCCGTGCCGGGTTCAGCGACACGATCACCGGCGTCGCCCACGGCAGTGGCTGCAGGCGGTTGATCCAGTAGTGCAGACAGACGCCGGGCGCCGCGGCGTCGGGCGCGTTCCCGCGGGGCGCCGCGCGCTCGTAGTTCCACGCCGCCCAGGCCAGCCGGCGCGTTGGCATCACCGACACGTCGGTGTGCAGCACGGCGCGATTGGGCTGGTAGCGGATCGCCCCCAGCAGGCTGCGCTCGCGCGCATCGCTGTCGGCGAGCAAGGCCAGCGCCTGGTCACTGTGGCAGGCGAGCACGACGTCGTCGAAGATCTCTTCGCCGGCATCGGTGCGGACCTTGACGCCGGCGCTGCCCATGCCCGGCGGCAGCCGGTGCAACGCGCGCACGGGGGTGTTCAGGCGTGCGTCGGGGATGCGCTCGAGCAGGCGCCGCACATACTGCCGCGAGCCGCCGCGCACGGTGTGCCACTGTGGCCGGCCGGTCAACTGCAGCAGGCCGTGGTTGTGGCAGAAGCGGATCATCGTGGCCACCGGAAACCCGAGCATCACGTCGGTGGGGCAAGACCAGATGCAGCCGATCATCGGCAAAAAATAGGCGTTGCGAAAGTCCTGGCTGAACCGGTGCTGGTCGAGAAATTCGCCGATCGGTTGTTCGAGTTCATGCTCGGCACCACGCGCCGCGATCGCGGTGGCCAGACGGTTGAAGCGGACGATCTGCGCCAACATGCGCCAGAACCCCGGCCGCAGCAGGTTGCTGCGCTGGGCGAAGACGGCGTTGAGGCTGGTGCCGCTCCACTCCAGGCCGCCACCCGAGGCGTCGCGCTGCTGCACCGAAAACGACATCTCCGACATCGCGGTGTCGATTTTCAGCTCATCGAAGAGGCGCACCAGACCCGGGTACGTAAGGGGGTTAAAAACCAGAAAGCCGGTGTCGACACCGTGGATGACGCCGCCCAGCGTGACGTCCACGGTGTGGCTATGGCCACCAAAATGACTGCCGGCCTCGAACAGCGTGACCCGCGCATCGGGGCTGAGCGACCAGGCCGCGGCCAGGCCCGAAACGCCCGACCCGACGACGGCAACACGCGGCGGCATCACACGCCCACCGCCCGAGTAAAGACTGCCGCGCAGCGCCCCCGGGCGAATGAGGGAGGGAGGGAGGAGGAGAGACGCCCGGGGATTGCAACCGGCAAGGCCGGCCGGCTGCGCAGCAGGAAAAATCCTGCTGCTGTGACCTTGCCGCGGGCGTGGAGTTCCGTCGCCATGCGCGGTCGCCGGTGTGCTGCCAGCATGCCCGTGCAAACCCAAGACGGAAAAAGTGTGACTGTGCGGTTCATTGTTGAACTGGATAGTATCATTGCTCCAGAATCGAAGTCGATACCCTGCATGCCGACGTCGGTTGGCGGCTGTGGCAGCATGTCCATTGCGTGACGAACAGAGAAACCACCATGCTCTATCCGGAACTCTTCAAACAACTCGAAGCCGTGCGCTGGAACATGGACACCGACATCCCCTGGGATCGCTTCGACACCAAGCTGCTCAGCGACGAGCAGGCGCAGACGGTGAAGATGAATGCGATCACTGAATGGTCGGCGTTGCCGGCGACCGAAATGTTCCTGCGCGACAACCGCGACGACAGCGATTTTTCGGCCTTCATGAGCGTGTGGTTTTTCGAAGAGCAAAAACACGCGCTGGTGCTGATCGAATACCTGAAACGCTTTCGCCCCGACCTCGTGCCGACCGAAAAGGAGCTGCACGAGGTGCGCTTCGAGTTCGACCCGGCGCCGGCACTCGAAACGCTGATGCTGCATTTTTGCGGCGAGATCCGCCTCAACCACTGGTACCGCCGCGCCGCCGAATGGCACAGCGAGCCGGTCATCAAGACGATTTACGAAACGCTGGCGCGCGACGAGGCCCGCCACGGCGGCGCTTATCTGCGCTAAATGAAACGTGCGATGGGCAAGTTTGGCGACGAGGCGCGGGCGGCGTTTGCCAAGGTCGGCGTCTTGATGGCCAGCGCGCGGCGCACCGCGCAGGCGCTGCACCCGACCAACTTGCACGTCAACGAAAAGCTCTTTCCGCGCGACACGGTGCAAAGCCGGCTGCCCGACCCGGCCTGGCTCGAGCAGTGGCTGGACCACCAGATTCAGTTCGACGCGGTGTGGGAAAACAAGGTCGTCGAGCGCATCCTGCACAACATGAGCTTGCTGCTTGAACGCAGCTTTGCCAGCGTGCAGGAGCTCAACCGTTACCGCAAGGAAATGACCGCTGCGGTGGCGCTGCAAGCCGCCACGCTGCGGCCCGGCGCGGCTTGAGGTCGGGCGCCGGCAGTGTCAGGCAGCTCGGTGCTTCAGGCCTTTGGCGGCACCGAGGCCGCTTTGCGGTCGGCCGCAACACGCAGCGCACTCGGGCGTTCGCCGACGAGGTCCATATAGGGCTTCCAGTCGATGCCGTGGCTGGTCAGCAGGTCTTCGCCATAGACCTTCTTGGTGGCTGCCGACAACAGGCGCAGCGCGTTCCACGCCGAACAGTCGGCGAGCGTGAACTGCGTGCCGGCGACATAGGGCGAGAACTTTGCCAGGCGTTTGAACGCGGGGATGTTTTTGTCGAGCTTGCGCCGCACCCGCGTCTTGGTGTCATCGCTGACGGTGCCGCCAAAAAACGCCTCGGCATACAAGTCACGCACGACAAGTTCGAGATGCAGGTCGATGAAGGTCGCCAGTTCGCGCACCTTGGCCGCCGCAAAAGGATCGGCCGGCACCAGCGCTGGCTGCGGGTAGGCGGCTTCGAGCCAGTCGACGATGACCTGGCTTTCACAAAGCGGCCCTTGCGGCGTGCGCAGAAACGGGACCTTGCCCAGCGGGCTGGCGCTGAGCACGGCTTCGTCGGTGCTGCCGGTGGCGACGATTTCTTCACTGAATTCGATGCCCTTTTCAAGCAGCACCAGCTTGACCTTGTTGTAGTAGTTGGAAATTGCAAAGCCACACAGCACGATCATCAAAAACTCCTGAAGTGAAAGAACGCGAAGGAAATTTCAACGCCGGTTGACGAGCAACAAGCCGGTGCCGACGGCCAACAGCGCCAGCAGCAGCCGCCAGGTCAGTGGCTCGTTGAGCAGCAATACACCAAAGACCAGCCCCGATACCGGTGTCAACAGCGTGAACGAAGAAATGGTTGTCGCCGCGTAGTGGCGCACCAGCCAGAACCAGGCCAGATAGCTGGCGAAGGTGATCACGACGGTCTGGAACAGGAGCGACAGCACCGACAGCGTCGACGGGTTTGCCGGCCAGGGCTCGCCGGCAAGGGGTGCGGCGATGACGAGCACCAGCGCCGAAACCACGAGCTGGTAGAGCAAGGTCTTTTCTGGCGCCAGCGCGGCGAGCCGGCTGCCGCGGACGACGAGTGTCGTCGCGCCCCAGAGCAGCGCAGCCAGGACACCGAGCGCATCACCCAGCGCGGTCGCTGAAGATGCTGGCGTGCCGGCCGGCGCGGCGCCAGAAGTTCCCGCAAACCCTTCGGCAAAAGCCAATCCAACGCCGGCAAACGCGACCAGCAGCCCGGCCCATTGCAGCGGCCGAAGGCGCTCAAGCGCGGTGATGAAAGGCATGCCCAGCGCGACCACAAACGGCGCGAGGTAGATGAAGACCACCATCCGCGACGCCGTCGTGAATTGCAGCCCGACAAAGATGCAGGCGAACTCGGCGCCAAAGAGCACGCCGGCCAGCAGCCCCGCGCCCAGGCTGCCGTCGCGACGCCACAGCGGCACCCGGCGCCAACTGGCCCAGGCCAGCAACAGCAGGGCGGCGCCCGCCGATCGCAGACCGGCCTGGGTCAGCGGCGGTATGTCGACAAGCGCGACCTTGGTCGCGACCTGGTTCAGACCCCACAGCGTGCAGCACAGCAGGAGCGTGCCCAGGGCCAGCGGATCGAGATGGTTGCGGCGGGCGCCGTCAGCAGACATCACGGCATCGTGCCACGGCGCAGCGCGTGATCGTCTGACCCGGCCGTCGCGCAGGCGACGGCAGCGCAGATTAAACCGGCGGCCAGGCCGGTCGCATGTGCGATCGGTGCGATGCCGATGTCCCAGCCCGGCCATTGCTGCACCGGGCCGAGCCAGGGCCGCTCGCCGATCACCTTGACAACCAAGCCGAGCAACACCGCGGCGCCAATCCAGCGCTGCCGGCCGGTGCCGAGCCAGACCAGCCCGGCGGCAGCGATAGCCACACCGGCATGCAGCAGGCCCGACAGCCCGCCGTAGTGGGTGAGTTGCGGCTGCACAAGCAGCGCCAAGTGGCCGAGCGGCCAGGCCACGAGCCAGGCCAGGGTCAGGCGCCAGCCGATACGCGCTGTCCAACCAAAGGCCGCGACCACCACGCAGCCGGCGAGGTTGGCCAGCAGATGGCCGCGGCTCAAGTGCACCAGCGCAGCGGTCCACCAGCGCCAGGGTTCGCTCCAGGCGAGCATCGGTTGCCAGTCGAGCAATTCCGAGGTCGGTGCGACGTTCGCAGTGCCGGCGACGCCGAAAACAGCCGTCGCACCCATCGGCGCGGCGTCGCCGAGGGCGGCAACCGACAGCGCGCCGGCCGCGAGCAGCGCACACATCAGCACCCAGGCCGCGCCCGGCCGCTGCAGCGCGTTCACCCGAAGACGGCGTGTGTCAACGCGAGCACCGCGTCGCGTGCAGCGACCAGGCCGGCATCGGGCTCGACCTGTGTCGGCTGCTCGTCCAGGCGCGCGCGATGCTGCGCCTGGCGCAGCGACCGGTAGGCATCGGCGGCGGCGTGGCCGATGCCCGGCGCCAGCAGGCCGGCGGCCTCGGCGCGGTGCAGCAGCGCGATATTGCCGGCGTTGGCCAGCAACGCGGGCTGTTGAGCGCCAAACGCGAGGACCAAAAACTGCACCGCAAATTCGACATCCATCATGCCGCCGGCGCTGTGTTTGACGTCGAAGCGCCCGGCCCGGGTCGGATGCGCAGCGCGCACGCGTTCGCGCATCGTGCGCACCTCCTGCGCCAGCGCGTGGGTGTCGCGCGTGGCGGTGAGTACGGCGGCGCGCGCGGCGTCGAAACGCGCCGCCATCGACACCGCGCCGGCGCACCAGCGTGCGCGTGTCAGCGCCTGGTGCTCCCAGGTCCAGGCGGTATTGCTGCCGCGCCCGGACTGGTATCGCTCGAAGGCTTCGATCGAGGTCACGAGCAGGCCCGAATTGCCATTCGGGCGCAACGCAGTGTCGATGTCGAAGAGTTCGCCGACGCCGGTGCGCAGGGTCAGCCAGGTGATGAGATTGCGCACGAAGCCGGCGTAGATTTCCTGCGCCCGGTCGGCGTCGGCATGGCCGGTGCGGTTGTCATCACTGTCGGCATATAGAAAAACGACATCGAGGTCGCTGCCATAACCGAGCTCCTTGCCACCGAGCTTGCCGTAGGCGATGACCGCCAGCTCGGGGGCATCACGATCGCGCAGCCGGTACAGCGCCCAGGCCCAGCGGATGGCGGTATCGAGCACCGCGTCGGCCAAGGCCGAAAGGTCGTCGGCGACCTGCTCGACGGTGATCCGGCCTTCGACATCACGCACCAGGGTGCGGAAGACCTCGGCGTGGTGGGCGCGCCGCAGGGTGTCCATCAACAGCTCTTCAGACGCCTCGCCCGAGCGCTGCCAGGCGGCATGCCGGTCTTCGAGTTCGCGCACCAGCGCGGCGCGGTCAAAACGCTCGTGCAGCAGGCGCTCGTCGGCGAGCTCGTCGATGACACCCGGGTGCTGCATGAGGTATTTCATCGGCCAGCGCGCCAGCCCGAGCAGCCGCAACAGCCGGCTCAGCACCGAAGGCCGCTCGACGAGCAGCGCGAGATAACTCTCGCGGCGCAGCAGCGGTTCGAGCCAGTCGATAAAACGCAGCGCCGCCGGCGCATCACAGACGCCGCTGCTGACACATTCGCCAGCACGCTCGATCAGCCGGCCCAGGCGCAGCTTGGCTTCGTCACGCAAGCCGGCGACCCGCGGATGCTGGGCAAAAGCACGCGCGCGTTCGATCAATGCCGGCGGCAAACTTTGGATCAGGTTCTCGCTGTCCACCGGCTGCGGCCCGGGGCCGCAACCTTTGCACGCGGCGCCATCCGGTCCCGCCGGTGTCGGCGCACGGCCGTCATGCAGCAAGCTGTCGAACTCGGTGGCCACGAGTTCGCGCACTTCGCCCAGCCGCGTGATCAGCGCGCAGGCATTGCTGCCATCGCCCAGGCTTAGCGTGGCCGCGATCCAGCGCAGGTCGCCATCGTGGGTCGGCAACTGGTGGGTCTGCTGGTCGTCGAGGTACTGGATGCGGTGCTCGACGCGGCGCAAGAAGCTGTAGGCCTGCGCGAGCTTGTCGGCCGTAGCCGGTTTCATCAGCCCGCTGACGACCAGGCGCTGCAGGCCGCGCAGCGTCGACCGGGTGCGGACTTCAGGGAACTGCCCGCCGCGCACCACGAGCATCAATTGCACGATGAACTCGATCTCGCGGATGCCGCCGCGCGACAGCTTGACATCGTTGCCACGTTCGGGCCGCCCGGCGGCGCGGCGCTGCGCCTCGTCGCGGATCTTGCGGTGCAACTGGCGCAGGCCTTCGAAGATGCCGTAGTCGAGATAACGCCGGTAGACAAAGGGCGTGACCAACGTGCGCAGCGCCAGCGCGCGACCGGATTCGACCGCTGCGCGCGGCGCGACGATGCGGCTCTTGAGCCAGGCAAAACGTTCCCACTCGCGGCCCTGGACCTGGAAATATTCTTCCAGCATCGCCAGGCTCAGCACTGGCGGGCCCGACATGCCGTTGGGCCGCAGCGCGAGGTCGACCCGGAAGACAAAACCGTCGTCGGTGGTGTCACCGATCAGTCTGTACAACTTCTTTGCCACCAGGCTGAAATACTCGTGCGCGCTGACCGGGCTTGAGCCGGCGGTTTCGCCATCGTCTTCATAGACATAGATCAGGTCGATGTCGGACGAGACGTTGAGCTCACGCGCGCCCAGTTTGCCCATGCCGACGATCCAGAAATCGATGCGGCTGCCGTCGGCACGTTGCGGTGGCCCATGACGCTGGTCGGCATCGGCCAGCGCCTGGGCCAGCGCGGCTTCGAGCGCCACCTCGGCCAGCGTGGTCATCGCGCCGGTGATGTCGTCGAGCGGTGCTGCGGCTTCGACATCGAGCACCGCCAGGCGTTCGAGCACCAACTGGCGCATCACACGCAGCGCGGCGCCAAGGTCGCTGGGTTGATCGCCGCCCACACCTGGCATCGACTGCAATCTGCCCAGCAGCCCGCGCATCGCCGCGGCATCCGGCAGCCCCGCCGCGAGCCAGGCCAGCTCGGCTGCGTAGCGCCGCCGCACGCGTTGCACGAAGCGGCTGTGTGCGGCCGGAACCGTTGCCAAAGCCACGGCTCAAACCCGCCGCTGTGCTAGTGTCGTGCGCCGCCCCGCCGACCCAACATCGGCGTTGCCGGCAAGGCCCCGCGCGGACGCTCCGCCGCTTTGTATCTGCATGCATTCACCCCCACCTTTGAGCCCCTCGGCGCCACTGCGGCGGCGCCCCCATCTTGTGCGCCGCACCGGCCGCTGGGTGGCGGCGGTGCTGCTCGCGGCTGCCAGCGTAACCCTGCTGCTGTGGTTGACGCTGCAATGGGGGATTTTGCCCCGCATCCAGGCGTGGAAACCACAAATCGAAGCGCGTGCCGGCGCCGCGCTCGGGGTGCCGGTGCGCATCGGCTCGATCAGCGTGCAAGCCCAAGGTTGGGTGCCGCTGTTCGAGCTGCGCGATGTCAGCCTGCTCGGCCGCGACGGCCAGCCGGCCTTGCAACTCGCGCAAGTGCGCGCCGCGCTGTCGCCACATTCGTTGTGGCTGCTCGAGCCGCGGCTGGCGCAACTGCATCTGGAGCAGGTGGTGCTCGATATTCGCCGCGACCGCGCCGGCCGTTTCCACGTCGCCGGCATCGAGATCGATAGCGCCGCAGGCGCCGACCACGACGACGACAACCGGGTCGCCGACTGGGTCTTTGCGCAAGCCGAAATCGTCGTGCGCCAGTCTCAAGTGCGCTGGACCGACGAGTTGCGTGGCGCGCCGCCGCTGGCCTTGAGCGATGTCGACATCGTCTTGCGCAACGGCCTGCGTCGGCACGAGCTGCGCATCGACGCTACCCCGCCCGCCGATTGGGGTGCGCGCTTAAGCTTGCGCGGCCGCTTCAGCGCGTCGCTGCTGGCCGCCAGCGGCGACTGGCGGCGCTGGACCGGCACGCTCTACGCCGACGCGCCGGCGGTCGACGCCGCCCGGCTCGGCGTGCATGTCGACCTGCCCTTTGCACTGAGCCAGGGCCGTGGCGCGGCGCGTGCCTGGCTCGACATCGACAAAGGTCATTGGCGCGATTTCAGTGCCGACCTGGCGTTGGCCGATGTCTCGCTGCGCCTGGCACCGGCGCTGGCGCCGCTGGAGATCACCTCCTTGAGCGGGCGAGTCGCCGCGCAGCGCGACGGCCGCGGCGTGCAACTGCGCACCCGCGGTTTACAGGTGCAAAGCGGCGACGGCCTGGTCTGGCCGGCCGGTGATATCGCGCTGTCGTGGCAGCAGGTGCAGACGCTCGCGGCACCCGCGGCAACAGCGGCACCCGCGCGTTCGGCGGCGGTATCGATGGCGGCGTCGCAGGCGTCTGCCGGGGCAAGCCCGATCACCGGCGGCCGGCTCGACGCCGACCGGCTCGACCTCGGCCAGCTTGCCGCGATGGCGCAGCGCCTGCCGCTCGGCGCGATCGCACAAAAGTGGCTCGCCGAACTCGAGCCCGGCGGCGTCATCAGCGGCTTGCAAACCACCTGGAGCGGTGCGCCGGATGCACCTTCGGCGTATACCGCCAAGGGCCGCATCAGCGGCCTGGCGCTGGCGGCGTCAAAGCCCGAGCCCACGCCGGCAACGTCGCCGACGCCGTCGTCGCTGCAAGCACCTTCGACTTCACACGGCGTCGGCCGGCCGGGTGTCAGCGGTGCCGACCTCGACTTCGATCTCGACCAGGCCGGCGGCCGCGCCAACCTGCTCATCAACCGCGGTGCATTGCAGCTGCCGGGCCTGTTTGAAAAACCGACGCTGCCGATCGTGCAGGCCAAGGCGCAGCTGACCTGGAGCGTCAACGCCCTGGCCGGCGCGCCGGCGGCGATCGAGATCCGCCTGCTCGACGCCAAATTTTCCAACGCTGACGTGCAAGGTGATGCGCGTGGCAGTTGGCGCACCGGCAGCGGCGAGGGCAGCGGCCTGGGGGCGCGTTTCCCCGGCGTCATCGATTTGTCGGGCCGCATCCTGCGCGCAAACGCTGATCGAATTGCGGCCTACCTGCCGCTGGCGGTGCCAAAAAACGCGCGGCGATATGTCGATCGTGCGGTACGGGGCGGGCGCGTCGATGGCGGCAGCTTCGCTGTGCGCGGCGATATCTGGCAGTTCCCGTTTCACAACGGTACGCCGGACCAGGTCTTCCGCATCACCGCCAAGCTGCGTGATGCCGGCTTTGACTACCTGCCCAGCGTCGCGGCGGGCGGCGACGAGGAGGCCTGGGATTCGCCCTGGCCGGGCCTGAGCGCGGTGCAGGGCGAGCTGGTCTTTGACCGCACGTCGATCGCGCTGACCGAGATGCAGGCGCGCCTGTGGGGGGTGCAGCTGCGTGGATTTTCGGCGCGCATCGACGACCTCACCGAGCGCCCGCTGCTGCAGGTTGAAGGTGAGCTGCGTGGCCCTGCCGCTGAGGTGCTGCGTTATGTCGATGTCTCGCCGGTCGGCCGCTGGATCGGTGGTGGCCTGCACGCGCTGCGCGCCGAAGGCGCGGTCGACCTGAAACTGGCGCTCGCGAGACCGATCCTCGACCCCGAAAAAACCACGCTGCGCGGCAGCATGCTGCTGACCGGCAACGATGTGCGTGTGCGCCCTGGCACGCCGCTGCTTGCCGGCGCGCGCGGCCGCGTCGATTTCACTCAAGCCGGCTTCCAGCTGGTGGGTGCGACGGCGCGTGTTTATGGTGGCGAGGCCAACCTCGGAGGTGGCACCCAGAGCGACGGCAGCCTGAAGTTCAGCGCCGAAGGCCGCGCCACCGCACAGGCGATGCGCAGCGCACCCGAACTCGGGCTGCTCGCGCAGATTGCACCCGCGTTGCGTGGTCAGGCCGCGTACCGCGCCGCGCTGGCCTTCAAACAGGGCTGGCCGGAGCTGACAGTCACCACCGACCTCATCGGTATCGATTCAGAATTGCCGGCGCCGCTGACCAAGGCCGCCGCAACGCCGCTGGCCACACGCTGGCAGACGCGGGTCGTCGATGAGGCTTTTGACAGCGCCGGTCAACTCAAACCCGGCCAGACCGCGCGCGATATCGGCACGCTTGAGATCGGCTCGATCGTGCGCGCGCAAGCCAGCCGCCGGCTCACTGACGACGGCCCGCTGTTGAACACCCTGGGCATCGGCATTTTTGACAATCCGCCAGTGCCGACGTCCGGCCCCGGCGCTGCGCCGGGCTGGTTTGTCAACGCGCGCCTGGACAGCGTCGATACCGACGCCTGGCGCGCGATGCTCACACGCCTGGCCGGGGCCGGCGAAGACGGCAGCGCTTTGCCGCCGATGCAGATCTCGCTGCGTGCGGCTGAGATCACCGGCCTGACGCGCAAGCTGACGCAGGCGCAGGTCGAGGTCAGGCACGACCCGCGTTCGCGCGACGAACCCTGGGCTGCGCAAGTGCGCGCCGAGCAGGGTGCCGGGCGGGTGGTCTGGACACCGCCGCGCGAGGCCGGTGATCCGGGCCGGGTGACCGCGCGGCTGACCCGCCTGGCCTTGCGCCTAAGCGAAACCGCGGCCGTCGAACAACTGCTCGACCAGGCCCCGGCGCAGGTGCCGGCGCTGGATATCGTGGTCGATGATTTTGTCCTCGGCGCCAGGTCGCTGGGCCGGCTCGATCTGCAAGCCTCGACCCGACCCAGCGCTGTGCGCGCGGGCGTGCGCGAATGGCGGCTGGACCGGCTCGACCTCGGCCTGCCCGGAGCGCGCCTGCAAGCCACCGGCCTGTGGGCGCCGGTGCCGGCGGGTATCCAGCGCCGCATGGTGTTGGACTTCAGCCTCGACATCACGGACGGCGGTGCGCTGGCCACCCGCTTCGGCATGGCCCATACGCTGCGGGGTGGCAAGGGGCGGCTCGGCGGCCAATTGGACTGGGCCGGCTCGCCTTTCGAGCCCGACCTGCAAAGCCTCGGC
>JANOKR010000578.1:0-2463 GCA_031419315.1 Betaproteobacteria bacterium | reverse complement strand
CCCAGCGCGCTGTTGCCCTTGCCGTTGGCACCATGGCAGGCGGCGCAAGTGCCGAACTTGGTTTTGCCCAGTTGCGCGGCAATGTTGTTGTGCGCGCTGCCCGACAGGCTGAGCACGTAATGCGCGACGTTCTTGACATCTTCGGCGCTGCCCACCGCCGCGGCCATCGGTGGCATGGTGCCGGTGCGGCCTTCGACGATCGTCTTCTCGATGGCTTGCAGCGAATTGGGCCCCAGCCAATCGTTGTCGCTCAGGTTCGGGAATCCCTTGCTGCCGCGGGCGTCGGAGCCGTGGCACTGCGCACAGGTATTGAGGAACAGGCGCTGGCCGATGCCCATGGCCTGCGCATCCTGGGCCAGTTGGTCGGCGTTCATGGTCTTGTAGCGGGCATAGACCGGCGCCATCGCCAGGCGGGCCTTGTCCTGCTCGGCTTCGTACTGCCCCAGGCTGGTCCACTTCAGCGTGCCGGCCGCACTGCCCAGACCCGGATAGAAAGCCAGGTAGACGGCAGAAAACACCAGCGTCATCACAAACAGCCACATCCACCAGCGCGGCAGCGGGTTGTTGAGTTCACGCAGGTCTTCGTCCCAGAGATGCCCGGTGGTGTTGTCGCTGGCCATCACGCGGCGGCGTGCGGCGATCAGCAGCAGCGCCAGGCAGGCCAGCAGCGACGCCACCGTGCCGCCGGCGACAAACAGGGCCCAGCCGTAGTGGTCGAAATCGCTCACGCGCGGTCTCCTTGGGCGGTGGCCTGCGGCGACGGCGACGGCGCTGCGCTGCCGGCTTCGTCGCGGAACGGCAGCATCGCCGCCTCTTCATGTTCTTGGCTGCGGCGTCGGCTCCAGGTGTGCGCGATCAGCAGCAGAAAGAGCAGCAGGCCGAGCACGGTGACGGCGATGCGGATGTGATTGATGTCCATGAACTGTTCCCTCACTTGCCGCTGGTGCCTAGAATCTGCAGATAGGCGATCAAGGCCTCCATCTCGCTGCGCCCCTTGACCTCTTCACCGGCCTGCGCGATCTGTTCGTCGGTGTAGGGCACGCCGACCCTGCGCAGGGCTCTGAGGTGCGAGGGCATGCCCTGCGCGTCGACGCTCGCTTCCAGCAACCAGGGGTAAGCCGGCATGTTGGACTCGGGCACCAGGTCGCGCGGGTTGATCAGGTGCAGGCGGTGCCATTCGTCGCTGTACTTGCCGCCCACGCGGTGCAGGTCGGGCCCGGTGCGTTTGCTGCCCCACTGGAACGGGTGGTCGTAGACAAACTCGCCGGCCGTCGATAGCGCGCCGTAACGCAGGGTCTCGGAGCGGAAGGGGCGCACCATCTGCGAGTGGCAGTTGTAGCAACCTTCGCGCACGTACACGTCGCGGCCCGCCAGTTGCAATGCCGTGTAGGGCTTGAGCCCTGGAGCGGCTTGGGTCGTGGAGCGCTGAAAGAACAGCGGCACGATCTCGACCAGACCGCCCACCGCCACGGCGAGCAGGATGAGCACGATCATCAGGAAGTTGCTGGTCTCGATTTTTTCGTGGCCAGTCGGTGCGGGGTGATTCGCCATGCTGTTTTTCTCCTGCGCCATGGCTTCAGGCGTACGCCGCTGCGGGCAGCGGGATGTGGGCTGCGGCCGGCGAGCCCGCGCGAACCGTCATCACCACGTTCCACGCCATCAGCAACATGCCGGAGAGGTAGAGCAGGCCGCCGAGCAGGCGCACGACGTAGAACGGGAACGTGGCCTTGACCGATTCGACGAAGCTGTAGACCAGCGTGCCGTCCGGGTTGACCGCGCGCCACATCAGGCCCTGCATCACGCCGGCGATCCACATCGCGGCGATGTAGAGCACGATGCCGGCGGTGGCGATCCAGAAGTGGACTTCGATCGCGCGCTTGCTGAACATCTCGGTGCGGCCGTACAGGCGCGGGATCAGGTGGTACAGGCAGCCCATGCTGATCAGGCCCACCCAGCCGAGCGCGCCGCTGTGCACGTGGCCCACCGTCCAGTCGGTGTAATGGCTGAGCGCGTTGACCGTCTTGATCGACATCATCGGCCCCTCGAAGGTGCTCATGCCGTAGAACGACAGGCTGACGATGAGGAACTTCAAGATCGGGTCGTCGCGCAGTTTGTGCCACGCGCCCGACAAGGTCATGACGCCGTTGATCATGCCGCCCCATGACGGCGCCAGCAGCACGAGCGAGAAGATCATGCCGATGCTCTGCGCCCAGTCGGGCAGCGCGGTGTAGTGCAGGTGGTGCGGACCCGCCCACATGTAGGTGAAGATCAGCGCCCAGAAGTGCACGATCGACAAGCGGTACGAGTACACCGGCCGCTCGGCTTGCTTGGGGATGTAGTAGTACATCATCCCGAGAAAGCCCGCGGTGAGGAAGAAGCCCACCGCGTTATGGCCGTACCACCACTGCACCATCGCGTCCTGCACGCCGGCGTAGGCGCTGTAGCTCTTGGTCAGCGACACCG
>JANOKR010000577.1:0-9809 GCA_031419315.1 Betaproteobacteria bacterium | reverse complement strand
GCCGGCGGCCTGCTCGTTGGCCGTGTCGTGACTCAAAAGGCCGTGCTGCTGGTGCTCAAGGTCGTCGGTGTGCGGCTGACCACCCAGCAGGCGGCCAAGTACGTGCCCGTGGCTGGGCAGGCGGTGTCGGCGGTATTGACGTTCTCGGCGCTGCGCATGGTTTGTGAGCAGCATATCAAACAGTGCATCGCGGTCTGCGAGCAGCTCAACGTGCCGGCGCCGGCGGCGAAGGCCGAACGCGCGTGAACGGGTCCAAGCGCCTGCGCGCCGGACAAAAGCCCGCGACGTTGAACGCTGAACCGAGGGGCGGCCTCAAATCCGAAGTGCAACACCACAGCCTGTAAGGTGGTGGCATGAAGGAATGAATGGCGTACACGCAGCTGCGGCCTGAGGAGCGGGTGGTGATCTCCAGCATGAAGCTGCTGGGCCAGAGCACGCGGGCCATGGCCCGCGTGCTCTCGCGCCCGGCGTGCACCATCAGCCGTGAGCTGCAGCGCAACAGCTGTGCGGCCCTTGGCTACATCAGCGACTCGGCGCGACAACGACGCAGAAAATCAGTTGCTTCCCTGGCGTGCCGACGATGTTCACCGGGCTCATCAACCACCCCGGAGTCGAGAAGCACGACCTGCGCTCGCTCAAGTACTGCGGCTCGGGCGGCGCGCCGCTGCCGCTCGAAGTGGCGCAGAGTTTCACCAAGCTCACCGGCTGCCCCTTGAGCGAAGGCTGGGGCATGACCGACACCTCGCCGACCGGCACCTTCACGCCGGTGCACGGCAAGCGCAATGCCGACTCGTGCGGCATGCCGATGCCGGGCATCGTGATCAAGATGCTCGACATCGAGGACCCGACGCGCTATGTGCCGCGTGGCGAGCGCGGCGAGATCTGCATCAAGGGGCCGAACGTGATGAAGGGCTGCTGGAACAACCCGGAA
The DNA here is from genome assembly GCA_031419315.1 of Betaproteobacteria bacterium. Taxonomy (GTDB): domain Bacteria; phylum Pseudomonadota; class Gammaproteobacteria; order Burkholderiales; family Burkholderiaceae_C; genus Rubrivivax. The sequence continues at coordinate 8,878 of JANOKR010000577.1, read as the reverse complement.
GCGACTGCGGCGGTGACGACCTTCGACGGCTTCATGCGCACCGGCGACGTCGGCCTGATGGACGACGAGGGCTTCGTCTTCATCGTCGACCGCACCAAGGACATGCTGCTGTGCAGCGGCTTCAACGTCTATCCGCGCGTGCTTGAGGAAGCGATCTACGAGCACCCGGCGGTGGCTGAGGTCTGCGTGATCGGCATCGACGACGAGCCGAAGACGGCTGTCGGCAAGCTGTCGAAGAAGGAGTTGTACGAAGAGGAAGCGAAGAAAAAACAGGCGCAGTAGTCGTCGGGCGCTCGTACAGAAAGTCGATGCACACCACAAGAACCGTGGGAGCAGGAGTGCCAGTCACCCAGCACCCCCGCCACAGGTATGCACGTGCGGAGCTAGCGCCTGCGGCTCCTGCCTTGGGTCGCGACGATCGGACGCTGGTTCGGGTAAGGGTGGCCGATGCGAGGGGATGACTCACTACGCCGTCACCGAGCCGTCACTGCGCGTCGATTCGGGTGCCCTTTTCGGGCCAGGTCGCGAGCAGCAGGCCCACCAAGGCCAGGCCAAACGCTGCCCCATGCGCAGGCCCAAAAGCCTCGCCAAGAAAGCCGACGCCGACGAGGGCGGCGGTCACCGGCAGCATCACCGTGAAGACCCCCGCCTGCGACGCCGGCACGTGGCGCAGGCCCTGCATCCACAACCACACCGTGACCATGCTCGCGGCGATGGAGTAAAAAAGCAGCAGGGTCCAGATCGGCACCGAAACCACGGAGAAATCGAACTGCAAGGCCTGCCACAGACCAAAAGGCGTGACCAGAGCCAGCCCCCAGAGGTTGATCAAGGCGCTGATGCGGCGCGGCGAAACCTGTGCCGCCAGCCGCTTGCCGATGACGACATAACTGGCTTCGCAGATAACGGCCGCGAGCAGCAGCGCATAACCCCACCAAGGTGCCGCAGCGGCGCCATCGTCACCGCCGCGCGCCAGAGCCAACAGCACGATACCGAGCGCCGCGCAGGCGATTGCGGCAACGATGCGCGGCCGGATGGGTTCGTTCAAAAAGACCCGCGAGAGCAGCGCCACCGCGGCCGGGATCGTGGCCATGACCACACCGGCGGCGAGCGCCGAGGTGGCGGCGACACCAAACAGCATGCAGATCGAAAAGAGAAAGTTGCCGAGAAAACTTTCCCAGAACAGCAGCTTGCGGTCATGCGCCGACAGCGGCGCGGCACCACTTTCGCGGCGCACCCAATGCAGCATCGCCAGCGCAGCGATGCCGAAGCGCAGCCAGGCGAGCAGGAAGACCGGGAAGACGGCGACCAGCAGCTTGGACAGGCCGACATAACTACCGACCAGCGCCATGCTCGCCGCCAGCGTCAGGTAAGCCAGCGTCGGCGCCCGCGCCGAGCTTTTCATTGGCGCACCCTACGGCCTGCGGCCGGCCTGGCCCGCAGAGGGGCCAGGCGTGCGCCAGGCACGGCCCGCCCGCAGGGGCGGGCCGTGTCCGGGCGCACTCCCGTCGAGCGGGAATTCGCCCTCGGGAGACCCTCGGCGCTCATTCAGAACGCCGCGGCGTAACGGTCGAGCTCCCAGGCGCTGACATGGCGTGCGTAGGCTGTCCACTCGTCGCGTTTGAGGCGGATGAATTCTGCTGCAAGCGTGTCGCCGAGCGCGCCGCGCACGACCTCGTCAGCTTCAAGCGCGTCGATGGCTTCGTTGAGCGATTGCGGCAGCAAACCGACGCCACGCTGGCGGATCTGCGCCAGGCTCATCGCAAAGAGGTCGTCGATGCAGCCCGGGCCGGGGTCGAGTTTTTGGTCGATGCCGTCGAGGCCGGCGGCGATCAGCGCCGCGGTGGCGAGATACGGGTTCGCACTGGCGTCGGGCAGGCGCCACTCAAAGCGGCCGGGCAGCGTGCGAACGAGCGCGGTGCGGTTGTTCGGGCCATGCGCGATATAGGCCGGTGCCCAGGTCGTGCCCGACAGCGACTCACCCACCGTGAGCCGCTTGTAGGAGTTGACCGTCGGTGCGGCGATCGCACACAGCGCACGCGAATGGGCCAGCACACCGGCGATGAAGTGGCGGCCGATCGCCGAGCCTTTGTCATGCACGTCGAGCAGGCTGTGCTCGCCTTGCCACATCGAGATATGAAAGTGCAGGCCGCTGCCGGGCTGGTTGGCAAAGGGCTTGGGCATCATCGAAAAAACCATGCCACGGTCTTCGGCCAGCGTGTGCGCGGCGAGCTTGAAGAGCATCACGTTGTCGGCGCTGACCAGGGCTTCGTCGAAGGCGAAGTTGACCTCGTACTGGCCATGGGCATCTTCGTGGTCGGCTTGCAGCACATCGAGGCCGCAAGCCGCCAGCGCGCTGTTCAGTGCGTGCAGAAAACCGATCTGGCGCGGCAGTGATTTGAGGTCATACGAAGGTTTGTCCAGGCGATCGTGATCATCGGCGGGCAGCCAGCGATCGCCTTTTTTCGTCAGTAGAAAAAACTCGGGCTCGATGCCGGTCTTGAGTGTCCAGCCGCGCTGCGCGAGCCGTGCAATCGCCCGCCGGAGCACCTGGCGCGGGCAGGCGTCAAAGGGCTGACGGTCGACCTGGCCGTCACCGACGATGCGTGCGACGCCGGGCAGCCAGGGCAGCGGCATCGCGGTGCTGGCGTCGCCACGCGCGTAGTACTCGGCGCGCGGCCCGGTGCGTGGCAAGCCGGTGCCCCAGATCGACGGGCCGGCAAAACCGGCGCCGACTTTGAGCACCTCGTCGAGATGCGCCAACGGCACGAGCTTGCCCTTGGCACTGCCGTGGATGTCGGTGAACTGCACGAGCAGCGTGTGTACGCCGGCGTCATGCAGGCGCTGCTGCAGCGGAGTCATCGTGGCTTTGATCAGGGCGTCGTGAGTGCTTCGTGCAGGATGCCGAGCGCCTCATCGAACAGCGCCTGCGGGATCGTCAGCGGGAACAGGAAGCGCAGCACATTGCCGTTGACGCCGCAGCTGAGCAGGATCAGCCCGCGTTTTAATGCCGCGGCCTGGATCTGCTTGGTGAAATCGGCGTCGGGTTCGGCATTCGGTGCGGCATTCGGCTCGGCGCTGCCCACGCGGTTGAACTCGACCGCGACCATCGCGCCGAGGCCGCGCACATCGGCGATCTGCGGCACGCTGCCACGCAGACCATCGAGCATCGACTTGAGTTGATCGCCGAGCATCGCGCCGCGCTCGGGCAGCTTTTCTTCGGCCATCACGTCGATGACCGCATGCGCCGCGGCGATCGCCAGCGCATTGCCGGCGTAGGTGCCGCCCAGGCCGCCCGGCGCGGGTGCATCCATGATCTCGGCGCGGCCACAAACAGCCGACAGCGGCGTGCCCGCGGCGAGTGACTTGGCGATGACCATCAGATCGGGCACGACGCCGTAATGCTCCATCGCGAACATCTTGCCGGTGCGGCCGAAGCCGGTCTGCACCTCGTCGGCGATGAGCACGATGCCATGTTCGTCGCAGAGCGCGCGCAGCCAGTGCATCGCTGCTGGCTGGATGACGTTGAAGCCACCTTCGCCCTGCACCGGTTCGAAGATGATCGCGGCGACGCGGCTGGGTTCGATATCGGCCTTGAAGATATGCTGCACCGCGCGCTTGACTTCGTCGAGGCTGGCGCAATGGCAGGGGAAGGGCGCGTGGTAGACCTCGGGCGCAAACGGCCCGAAGCCGGCCTTGTAGGGCTGCACCTTGCCGGTCAGCGAGACCGCAAACAGGCTGCGGCCGTGGAAGGCGCCACTGAAGGCGATCACGCCGGACCGTTTGGTGTAGGCGCGCGCGATCTTGACGGCGTTTTCGATGCCCTCGGCGCCGGTGGAAAAAAACGCCGTCTTCTTGGCGTGGCTGCCGGGGGTCAGCGCATTGATCTTTTCGGCCAGCGCGACATAACTCTCGTAAGGCACGACCTGGTAGCAGGTGTGCGTAAAACGCGCGAGCTGGTCTTCGATCGCGGCGACCACCTTCGGGTGGCCATGGCCGACGTTCATCACCGCGATGCCGCCGGCAAAGTCGATGAAGCGTCGGCCTTCGACGTCCCACAGCTCCGAGCCCTGGGCGCGGTCGGCAAAAAACGGCGCCATCACGCCGATGCCGCGCGGCGTTGCCGCCGCTTTGCGGGCCATCAGTTGTTCGTTTTTGGAGTGGTTCATGGTGAGGCTCCGAATTTGGTGACTTTGGTCACTTTGGTCACTTTGGCATTAGGCCGGGTCGATGCGCAGCCAGGTGGTCTTGAGTTCGGTGTATTTGTCCAGCGCGTGCAGCGACTTGTCGCGCCCGTTGCCACTTTGTTTGTAGCCGCCGAAGGGCACCGTGATGTCGTCTTCGTCGTACTGGTTGACATGCACGGTGCCGGCGCGCAACGCACGCGCGACGCGGTGGGCGCGGTTGATGTTGTCGCTCCAGACGCTGGCTTGCAGGCCGTAGCTGGAGTTGTTGGCCAGGGCCACCGCTTCGGCCTCAGTCTTGAAGCGGATGATGCTCATGACCGGGCCGAAGATTTCTTCGCGTGCGATCTTCATGCCGTTGTCGACACCATCGAAGACGGTGGGTTCGACATAGAAGCCGCCACTGTCCTGGCGTGCCTGGCGGCCACCGGCAACACAGCGCGCGCCTTCGCTGATGCCGGCGTCGATGTAGCTCATCACGGTGCGCAGCTGGGTGTCGTCGACGAGTGCGCCCATCACGGTGGCCGCGTGCAACGGGTCGCCGGGTGCGTACTTCGGCGCTTCGGCAGCAACGATGGCGACAAACTCATCGGCGATGCTTTCGTGCACGAGCACCCGCGACGGCGCATTGCAGCTTTCGCCCTGGTTGAAAAACATCGCGCCGGCGACGGTCTGGGCTGCCCGTTTGACATTTGCGAAGTCGTTGAAAACGACAAACGCCGACTTGCCGCCGAGCTCGTTGTAGACCCGCTTCAGATTGCTGCGCCCGCTGTAGTCGAGCATGCGCCGGCCGGTGCGGGTGCTGCCGGTGAAGCCGATCGCATCGACATCCATGTGCAGCGCCAGCGCCTCGCCGGCTTCTTGGCCAAAACCCGGCACGACGTTGAAGACCCCCGGCGGGATGCCGGCTTCGACCGCCAGCTCGGCCAGCCGCAGCGCGGTGAACGGGCTCTTTTCGCTCGGCTTCAAGACCACCGAGTTGCCACTGGCCAGCGCCGGCCCGAGCTTCCAGGCGGCCATGATCATCGGATAGTTCCAGGGCACGATGACGCCGATCACGCCCATCGGCTCGCGGGTGATCAAGGCCAGCGCGTTGGCGCCGGTCGGCGCGATCTCGTCGTAGACCTTGTCGATGGCCTCGGCATACCAGGCGATGGTGCGTGCCGCGCTCGGTACGTCGACCGCCAGCGCGTACTGGATCGGCTTGCCCATGTCGAGGGTTTCGAGCAGGCCGAGTTCGTCTTTCGCGGCGAGGATCTTGTCGGCAAAACGCTGCAGGATCTTCTTGCGCACCGCCGGCGGTTTGCCGGCCCAGCGGCCGTCAGTGAAAGCCGCACGCGCGCTTTTCACCGCTGCGTCGACATCGCTTTCGCGGCCGCGTGCCACAGCGCCGAGCGAGCGCCCATCGATCGGCGAAGACTTGATGAATGTTTCGCCAGCGGCGGCGTCACGCCGCTCGCCGTCGATGACGATGCGGCCGTCGACAGGGAGCTGGCTGGCGCGCTGGGCCCAGTCGATGGTGGCTGCGTTCATCGTGACTACCTCCGTCGGCCGCTAACGCCCTCAGAACGCGACAACCACCGAGGCACCGAGCACGGTGTTGCTCTTGCGGAAGCTGCCGTCCTTGATGAATGCAAAGATCGGCAGGTTGGCGCGGTCGATGCGGTATTCGGCCTTCAGCGTGGTGCTCGGGTCGAAGAGGTAGGACATGCCAAACGACATCGCGGTGCGGGTGGCGCCGACATCGGGGTTGCCGCTGGCGTCGGGGCCGATACCGTTGCGGTCGTCGGCGTAGGTGTAGCCGAGCAGGCCGCCGCCGTTTTTGCTGTTCTTCAGCCAGTCCACACGCAGGATGCCTTCGAGGCGCGGGCTGAATTTGTACGCCACGAGGCCCGACGCGCCCAGCCACGACGAGTCGCGCAGCTCGATCGTCGAGCCGTCGGCGCCGATCAGCTGCGGGCGCTCGCGGCCGCGTTCGTCCGGGGCGGCGATGATCGCCGGTGTGATGCTGGCCTTGCTCTGGCGGCCATAACTCAGCTGGCCTTGCACCGTCCAGTCGCCGCGGATGAAATAGCCGTCGATCTCGAACAGGTTGACCTGCGAGTTCGGTTGCGCGACGACATTGCCATCGGTGTCAAAAACGTTCTCGGTGAAGTTCAACGCCTTGCCGTGCACCCCGGCAAAGCCAAAACCCTGGTACTCACCGCGTGAGTAGTCGACGCGGTAGGCGACCACCGGCGCTTTTTCGCCGGCCGCATTTTTGGACGAGTTCATATTCGCCAGCACCGCCTTCATGATCCACTTGCCGCGGGTCAGCTCCAGGCCGGCGCCGGTGTAGCTCGTCGGCAGCGTGAAGTCGAACAGCAGGTTGTGGGTGATCAGCTTGTTCTGGGTTGACGGCAGGTATTCATAACCCGACCAGTCGGGGATATGGCCGGCGATGAAACGGGTCTGCAGGTCGCTCAAGGGAATCGACACCGAGGCTTCGTGAACGACGCCGCCGTTGCCGATGACCGAATCGGTGCCGCGGTTGGGTGTCAACGTCAGGCGCCACTTGGCACCCGAATCGGTTTCTTTCTGGAAGTCGATCGTTGCCGAGCCGAAATACGAGTTGTCGTAGTTGTAGCCGTCGCTGGCGACCGTATTCAGGAACTGGAATCCGGCCCGGTTCTGGTTGCGGTTGTAGATGAAAGTCGGGTCCATGAAGCCACTGATCTTGAGCAGCTTCAGGCCGCCGGCATCACGCGCGTCTTCGATCGCTTCGGCTTTCACCGTGATGCGGCTCAACTCGCGCGCCTGGTCGGGGGTCATGCCCCATTGCGGCGATGCGGGCGACCTGGTCTCCTGCGCCCTGAGCTTGTTCTCGAGGTCGACGACTTTGTCTTTCAGCGCTTGCAGCTCGCGCAGGATGTCGGCATTGGACTGCGCGGCAGCCGGGAAAGCGGCCAGCAGCGCCAACGCGAGGGTGGTGATGTGCAGCGACTTCATGGGCAAAGGCTCCTGGTGGGGTTGATGTTGTAAGCAGGGTTCGGGTATTCAGGCACGGGCGGCCTGCGCCAGCTCTTGCTGGCGGCGGCGCTCGGCACGGGCGATGAAATAACTGGCGGCGATGACGCCGATCGAAACCACGACGACGATGATCGTGGCCACCGCGTTCACGCTCGGGTTGAGGCCGAGCTTGGCGCGCGAGAAAATCACCAGCGGCATCGTGGTCGCGCCGGGGCCGGACAAAAACGCGGACAGTACGACATCGTCGAGCGACAGCGTGAAGGTCAGCAGCCAGGCCGACACCAGCGACTGCCCGATCATCGGCAGCGTGACCAGCCAGAAGACCTGGTGTGGCCGCGCGCCGAGGTCCATTGCCGCTTCTTCGAGTTGCGGGTTCAGGTCTTGCAGCCGCGCCTGCACAACGACCGCGGCGTAGGCCATGCCGAGCAGCAGGTGGCCGAGCCAGATCGTGGCCATGCCGCGCTCGGGGAAACCGATCGCGCGCTGCACGCTGACGAGCATCAACAGCAGCGACAGGCCGACCACCACCTCGGGCATCACCAGCGGCGCATTGACCATGCCGGCAAACAGCGTGCGGCCTTTGAAGCGGCGGTACTTGACGAGTGCAAAAGCAGCGAAAGTGCCAAGCACCACCGAGCCGCAGGCGGTCAGAAAAGCGATCTTCAGGCTGAGCCAGAAACCCGCGATCATTTCGTGGTCAGTCGCCAGCGCGGTGTACCACTTCAAGGTGAAACCGCGCCAGACATTGGGCAGTGACGAATCGTTGAACGAGTACAGCATCAACGCGAATATCGGCAGGTACAGAAACAAATAGCCGGCACCCAGCCAGCCGCGGCTGAACCAACGCCCGAGAACGCCCCCGTTCATCGCCGCGCCTCCTGCGCCTGCGCCTGGTAGCGGTTGAAGATCGCCAGCGGCACCAGGATCAGCAGGATCATCACGACGGCCACGCTCGACGCCATCGGCCAGTCGTTGTTGGAGAAAAATTCGTCCCACATGACACGGCCGATCATCAGCGTCTCGGGGCCGCCGAGCAGCTCGGGGATCACGTACTCGCCGATGCAGGGGATGAAGACCAGCATCGAGCCGGCAATGATGCCGGCCTTGGACAAGGGCACCGTGATCTTCCAGAACGCGACCCAGGGCGTGGCACCCAGATCCTGCGCGGCTTCAAGCAACGCCAGGTCCATCTTGGCCAGGTTGCCGTACAGCGGCAGGATCATGAACGGCAGGTAGGTGTAGGTCATGCCCAGCACCAGCGAAAACGGCGTATTCATCAACTTGCCCGGCGTCGTGATGAGGCCGGCTGAAAACAGCAACTGGTCAAGACCAAGGCCGATGATCGCGTCGGAGACCCAGCCGCCGCTGCTGAGCAGGCCCTTCCATGCGTAGACACGCAGCAGGAAGGATGTCCAGAACGGCAGCATCACGAGCATCATCAAAGCCGGCTGGGCTGATGGCTTCGCGCGGGCCATGAAGTAAGCAAACGGGTAGCCGATGAACAGGCACAGCACTGTCGTCCAGAAGGCGTATTTCACACTCGCCAGGTAGGCCGAGTAATAGAGCCGGTCTTCGGTGATGAAGACATAGTTGCTGAGCTTGACGGTCAGCGTCAGCAGCCCATCCTTGAAGCTGAGCAGGTCTTTGATGTGGACGGTTTCGACCTCCGCCACGCTGATGCGCAGCAG
>JANOKR010000576.1:0-1589 GCA_031419315.1 Betaproteobacteria bacterium | reverse complement strand
GCCTTGCTCGACGGCGTGGTGCTCGACGACGAGCCGGTGCTGGTGCGCGCTGCGGCTTGTGAACCGACCCCCAACAACGCGGGCGCACACACCCTGCGGCTGACCCTGACTGAAGGCAAATACCACCAGGTCAAGCGCATGGTCGCGGCCGCCGGCAACCGCGTCGAGGCCTTGCACCGCAGCGCTTTTGGCGCAGTCACGATTCCGGCCCACATCGGCCCGGGTGAGTGGTGCTGGCTGGCCGGCGATACCGTGTTCTAGACCTCGCCATGCAGGTTTTCCGCGGCCTCCCGCCACCCCAAGCGCGTCACGCCGCCGGCTGCGCGTTGACGATCGGAAATTTTGACGGTGTGCACCGCGGCCATCAGGCGATGCTGGCGCTGCTGGCCAGCGAGGCGCGGCACCGCGGCATGCCGACCTGCGTGTTGACCTTCGAGCCGCACCCACGCGACTTCTTCGCCCGCCGCGCCGGCACGCCCGAGCTGGCACCGGCGCGCATCTCAACGCTGCGCGATTCGGTCGCCGAGTTGCAGCGCTGCGGTGTCGATCGGGTGGTCGTGTTGCGCTTCGACGAAAACCTGGCAGCGTTGCCCGCCGCCGATTTCATCGACAAGATCCTGGTCCGCGGGCTGAATGCAAAAGTCGTGCTCGTCGGTGACGATTTCCGCTTCGGCGCGCGCCGCGCCGGCGACTACACCATGCTCGACGCGGCCGGCGCCGCAGGTGGTGCCGACGGCTTCGATGTCGCGCGCATGATGAGTTACGAAGTCCATGGCTTGCGCGTCTCGAGCTCGGCGGTGCGCGCCGCTCTGGCGGCCGGCGATATGGCGCGCGCCGCCGCGCTGCTCGGCCGCCCGTACGGCATCACGTCGCGGGTCGTGCATGGCCGCAAACTTGGTCGTGACCTCGGCTGCCGCACGCTGAACCTGCGCTTTGGCCACCCCCGCCCCGCGGCGATGGGCATCTTCGCTGCGCAAGTGCACGGCCTGGGCGCGACGCCGCTGCCGGCCGTCGCCAGCCTGGGCGTGCGACCGACCGTCGAAGACGCCGGCCGCGTGCTGCTCGAAGCACATTGCCTGCAATGGCCAGCCGAACTCGGGCCCGAAGGTGGATACGGCAAGCTGGTGCAGGTGGACCTGCTGCACAAGCTGCACGACGAGCGGCACTACGAATCGATGGCCGCGCTGCGCAACGGCATCGCGCAGGATGTGCTCGATGCAAGGGCTTGGCTGGGCGGCTGACTTCGGGCGTCCGGGCTTTGGCGCGGCCCGCAGGGCGGTGCGCCGCTGAGGCTCCGAGTGCTTGCCCTACGCTGCGCTGCGGGTGCCCTGCGATGCTCGGTCTCGCGGCCCCGTCGCAGAACTCGCTACGTTCGCTGCGCTCTCTACGCTCAAACACCTGCGACGAGTCAGATCACGAAGCGCGCTTCGCGCGCGGCCGCGATCCCTGTGCTTCTCGGCTGCGCACAGTCGCCCCAGCGCCGTACCGCCCTCGGGCCTGCAAACAGCGGTGGTGTCCCACTCGTCGAACACCAAAATCGTTGCCGGCAAGGCGCCGGGTGGGGTGCGGGTGGGGCGAGTAGGCGCAGC
>JANOKR010000575.1:0-4316 GCA_031419315.1 Betaproteobacteria bacterium | reverse complement strand
GCGCTGGGCATGAGCGGCGAGGTGCTGGCCGGCTTCGACAAGCTCATCAAACAGCCGCATGGCATCGTGCTCGTCACCGGGCCCACCGGCTCAGGAAAAACAACGACGCTGTACGCCTCACTGAGCCGCCTGGAAACGAGCACGACGAATGTGCTCACGGTCGAAGACCCGATCGAATACGAGCTGCCCGGCATCGGCCAGACCCAGGTCAACGCCAAGATCGACCTCACGTTTGCCAAGGCGCTGCGCGCGATATTGCGGCAAGACCCCGACGTCGTGATGATCGGCGAGATCCGCGATTTCGAGACCGCGCAGATCGCCATCCAGGCATCCCTAACGGGCCACCTGGTGCTCGCCACGGTGCACACGAATGACGCGCCGAGCACCGTCACACGGCTCACCGATATGGGCGTCGAGCCGTTTTTGCTGAGCTCCAGCCTGCTCGGTGTGCTGGCCCAGCGCCTGGTGCGCAAACTCTGCGTGCATTGCAAGCGCGACGGCGGCCGCGGCCGCTGGCACCCGGTCGGCTGCGCCCATTGCAGCCACACCGGCTACAAGGGCCGCACGGGGGTCTACGAACTGATGGTCGCCAACGACAAGGTGCGTTCGCTGATCCACAGCCGCGCTGCCGAGAGCCAGATATTTGTCGCCGCCGAAGCGACCGGCCTGCGCCCGATGCGCGAAGACGGCCAGCGCCTGATCGAAGAAGGCATCACCTCGGCCGAAGAGTTGATGCGGGTGACGCGTGAGTAATCACGCGTAGTCACGACCCCTCACGGCCGCTGACCATCGATGCCCGCCTACCGCTTTGAAGCGCTCGACGCTGCCGGCAAGTCCAGCAGCGGCCTGCTCGAAGCCGACAGCGCCAAGGCCGCACGTTCACAATTGCGCGCGCGGGCGCTGGTGCCGATCAATGTGGCGCCGGTGGCGATGGGCGCCTCGCTCAGCGACGGCACGCCGCAGCGGCGCGGCGGGCGCGTTTTCAACGCCGCCGCGCTGGCGATCTGGACCCGCCAGATGGCCGGCCTGATCACCTCCGGACTGCCGCTCGAACGCGCGCTGACGGCCTTGGCCGAAGAGGCCGAAGACCAGCGCCAGCGCGAACTCGTGGCGCACCTGAAGAGCGAAGTCAATGCCGGCAGCCCGATCGCACGCGCGCTGGCCGGCGCCCCGCGTGACTTCGACGAGGTTTACCGCGCCGTGGTGGCTGCCGGCGAGCAGAGCGGCGCGCTCGGCGTGGTGCTCGAAAAACTCGCCGACGACCTCGAAGAGCGCCAGACCCTGCGCGCCAAATTGATCGGCGCCGCGCTGTACCCGGCGATCGTCTCTTTCATCGCGCTGGTCATCGTGATCTTCCTCGTCACCTACGTCGTGCCGCAGGTCGCCACCGTCTTCACGACGTCAAAACAGGCGCTGCCTTTGCTGACCGTATTGATGCTGGGCTTGAGTGCCTTCGTGCGCAGCTGGGGCTGGCTGGTCGCACTCGCCGTGATCGGCGGCATCAGCACCTTCGTGATGATGCGGCGCAACGAGGCTTTTCGCGAACGCACCGACGCGTTGTGGCTGACGCTGCCGCTGGTCGGCCGCTTGGCGCGTGGTTACAACGCGGCGCGTTTTGCGGCCACGCTGTCGATGCTCGCTTCGGCCGGTGTACCGATCCTCAAAGCCCTGCAGGCGGCGGCTGAAACCCTGGGCAACCGGGCGATGCGCGCCGATGCGATCGATGCGCTGGCGCAGGTGCGCGAAGGCGCGCCCTTGGCGGCGGCGCTGGCGGCGAAAAAGCGTTTCCCCGGCCTGCTCGCGATGTTCGCGCGGCTCGGTGAGCAGACCGGCCAGTTGCCGCTGATGTTGGCGCGTGCAGCCGCGCAGCTATCGACCGAAGTGCAACGCCGCTCACTCGCGCTGGCCACGATCCTGGAGCCGCTGCTGATCGTCGCGATGGGCGCGGTGGTGATGCTGATCGTGCTCGCCGTGCTGCTGCCGATCATCCAGATGAACAGCTGGGTCAAGTAAGCCGGCCCGGGGCCGGGCACGGGCGCCGGGAGCGCCTTGCACGCTTGGCTATTCAGCTGGAGTCCGGCGCGAATCCGGCTGTCGGCAGCGAATCCGGCTTGACAGCGCCCCGTGGGTGACCGAAGGTATGCGGCAGCCGTCGCTTGCTGGCCTGGCACCCGACGCAGCGCAGATTGGAGCCCCGACATGCGTTCGTCCACCCACCGCGGCTGCCTTGGTGCCGCCGCCGTCGCGAGCTTGCTGGCCCTGCCCGGCGGCGCGCTCGCCAACCACCTGCTGCCTGCCATCCAGGACGGCGGCATCGCAGTCCGGCTTCAGACCTTCGCCGCCGGCCTGGCGGCACCCGACTACGCGACCCACGCGCCGGGCGACTTCAGCCGTTTGTTCGTGGTCGAACAAGGCGGCCAGTTGCGCGTCATCAAGGACGGCAGCCTGCTTGCCGCACCGGCACTGGATATCAGCAGCCGCGTCGCGCCGCCGCTGAATCCGGCCAATGCAAACGATGAAAGAGGCTTCCTCGGACTGGCCTTTCATCCCGGATTCAACACTGCCGGCAGTGTCGGCTTCGGTACCCTGTACACCTACACCAGCGAGCCGATCCCAGCCGGCTCGGCACCCACTTACGCGGCACCCAACAACGCGGTGCAGAACTACAAAAACGTCGTCTCCGAGTGGAAGATGAATGCTGCCGACCCGAACCTCGTCGACCCGGCATCGCGCCGCGAATTGATGTCTTTTGGCAAGAACGCGGCCAACCACAACGGCGGCACCATCGCCTTTGGCTGGGACGGTTATCTCTACCTCGGCCTGGGCGACGGCGGCAACTCGCGGGATGTGGGCGCCAGCCACCTCGAGCCAGGTGGCAATTCGCAGAACCTGAGCACGCCCTTGGGCAAGATGCTGCGCATCGATCCGCTGAATCCGGCGCTCAACACTGGTAGCGCTGATGGGCTCAGCGTGAACGGCCAATATCGCATCCCCAACAGCAACCCGTTCCAGGGTGCGGGCCAGGTGCCGGAGATTTATGCCTACGGCTTTCGCAACCCTTACCGCTTCAGCTTCGACCGCGCCAATGGCGACCTGATCGCCGCCGACGTGGGGCAGGGCAATATCGAGGAGATCGACCGCGTCACGCTCGGCGGCAACTACGGCTGGGCGGTCAAGGAGGGTGATTTCCTGTACGACCGTGCCACTGGGGCGCTCGGTGCGCGCAGCCCGGGAGACCCGGTCGGGCTGATCGACCCGATCGTCGGGACCCTCGGCACGCTGGAGTACGACCACGGTGACGGCATCTCGATCACCGGCGGCTTTGTCTACCGCGGCAGCGCAATCCCCGCCTTGGCGGGCAAATATGTTTTCGGCGATCTGGCGCTGAAGAACTTGCCACCGCGGGTGGACGGCAGGCTCTTCTACGCTGACATGCAAACCGGCGTGATCAGCGAATTCCTGTTGCCACAGTTTGCCAACGGCGCTCTGCCCGACGGCCTGACTGTGCATGGCTTCGGTGAAGATGCCAGCGGCGAGCTCTACGCGCTGGTCACCAATACGCCGGCGAATGGCAGCGGTGGCATCGTCTACCGGATCGTCGCGGTTCCCGAGCCGGCCACCTGGGCCAGCTTGATGCTTGGCGTGCTGTTTCTGATGGCCGCGATGCGGCGCCGTGCAACGGCGCAGCGCTGAGCCTGGCTCACACCAGCATCGGCACCGCGGCCACGCCGACCGCGAGCAGCGCGGTGGCCATGCTTCAGCTCGTTCGTCGGGCTGCGCCCGTCAGGCGCTGTGTGTCGCGGCGCCAAGCGCCATCTGCGCGGCGGCCACGTCCTTCGTGGCCAGCATGTCAACGCCGGCCAGCATGGTCAGCGTGAACAGCGCGGCCAGGGCAAGACCAGCCAGGCGGCGGGGAGTCGAGGTGGGGTTCATTTGATGCTCCTGTTGCGGGGGTTGCGGTATTCGATGGCTGTACTTTCGGCGTTTGCGCGGCGGCCAGCGAGTGCCTTGCGGCAAGCCGCAGCGCTGCGGTGGAGAAGCGCAGCCGGCGCGGATGAACGTCGGCAGCCGTACCGCACCGCAACGTGATTTGCTCGGCATTCGCGCCGGTCGCCCCCCCGAATTGAGGCCACCGCGGGCCTTTGTTTGTGCGCGCGGCTGTGGCACGCTGCGCTTCAATGGCATGGTCACCCTCCGTGCCGAAGGAGCCGTCGTGATGAGCCAATCGACCGACCTTCTGCCCATCTGCCGCGGCCCGATCGGCCTGGCGCGAATGCGCCGGGTGTTCCGCCCGGCGGACGTCGAACAACGCCTGG
>JANOKR010000574.1:0-3223 GCA_031419315.1 Betaproteobacteria bacterium | reverse complement strand
TGCGGCACGTGCAGGACATCCGCGACAACCACCGCGATGCGCTGGGCTTGCTGCCCAACGACGAGGCGCGGCACGATCGTCTGTGCGAGCTAAATGTCATCGAGCAGGTCGCCCACGTCTGCCAGACCACGGTGGTGCAGGACGCCTGGCAGCGCGGCCAGTCGGTCGTCGTGCATGGCTGGGTTTATGGCCTGCACGATGGCCTGCTGCAAGACCTGGCCATCACGGCCGCATCGGCAGGCGAGGTCGCTGCGGCGGCGGGCAGCGCGCTGGGCGCGCTGAAGTCGCGCTACGAGCGGCTGCGCCGCGCGGCGATCGAACAGGCGCGGGGGCAGGCACCATTGCAGGCGCAACCGGCTGGCGGTGCGGCTTGATGTTTCCGCACCAGCTCAGCGACACCCGCGCCTTCGACATCGCGCAGGCGATGCTCGAAGGTTTTGATCGCCACTACACCCTCTTCCGCGAGACCACCGCCGCGGCCAAGCGCCGCTTCGAGCTCGCTGACTGGCATGGCCAGCAGCGCTCGCAGGCCGACCGCATCGCCTTTTATGACCTGCGGGTGAATGAAGCGGTCGATCGGCTGCGCGCCGAATTTGGCATCGACGCGCTGTCGATGGACAGCTGGCAGCAAGCCAAGCTGCATTACATCGGCCTGCTCGTCGACCACCACCAGCCGGAGCTGGCCGAGACCTTTTTCAACTCGGTCACGGCCAAGCTGCTGCACCGGAGTTATTTCCGCAACAACTTCATCTTCGTGCGCCCGGCCGTGAGCACCGAGTACATCGAAAACGACGAACCGGCGGCAACGCCGACCTACCGCGCCTACTACCCGACCCGCGAGTCGCTGCACGAAACGCTGGTACTCAGCGTGCGCCACTTCGGGTTCGAGTGTGAATTCGAAGACCTGGGGCGCGACATCACGGCGGTCGTCGACGCAATGCAGGCCGAGCTGAAATCGCCGCTGGCCGAATGGCGGTTGCGCGCCAATTTCCAGATCCAGGTGCTGAGTTCGCTGTTCCTGCGCAACAAGGGCGCCTACATCGTCGGCAAGGTCATCAACGGTTTCAACGAGCTGCCGCTGTGCCTGCCGGTGCTGCACGGGGCTGAAGGCAAGCTGGTCGTCGACACCGCCTTGCTGCGCGAAGACGACCTGCTGCTGGTCTTCAGTTTTGCACGCGCTTATTTCATGGTCGATATGGAAGTGCCAAGCGCCTACGTGCAGTTCCTGCGCAGCCTGATGCCGCGCAAGCCGCGCGCCGAGCTGTACAACGCACTCGGCTTGCAAAAACACGGCAAGAACCTGTTCTACCGCGACCTGCTCGCGCACCAGCGCCATTCGAGCGACCGCTTTCGCATCGCGCCCGGCATCAAGGGCATGGTCATGCTCGTTTTCGACCTGCCGTCGTTCCCGTATGTGTTCAAGGTCATCAAGGATTTTTATCCGCCGCAGAAAGACACCACGCGCGAGCAGATCATGGGCAAGTACCTGCTCGTCAAGCAGCACGACCGCGTTGGCCGCATGGCCGATACGCTGGAGTACAGCAACGTGGCCTTCCCGCGGGCGCGTTTTGAAGACGAGCTGGTCAGCGAGCTGAAGCACTTTTGCCCCAGCATCGTTGAAGACGACGGCGACATGCTCGTCATCCGGCACCTGTATATCGAGCGCCGCATGGTGCCGCTCAACATCTACCTGCACGATGCCAGCCAGGCCGGCAACCTCGACGCCATCGAGCGCGCGGTGGTCGAATACGGCAATGCGATCAAGGACCTGGTGGCCGCGAATATCTTCCCCGGCGACATGTTGTGGAAGAACTTCGGCGTCACCCGCCACGGCAAGGTGGTTTTCTACGACTACGACGAGATCGAATACCTCACCGACTGCACTTTCCGCCGCGTGCCGACACCCCGCAACGAAGAAGAAGAAATGTCCGGCGAGATCTGGTACACGGTCGGCCCGAAGGACGTTTTTCCGGAAACCTTCGAGCCGTTTTTGCTCGGCAACCCCGGGGTGCGCGGGGTTTTCCTCAAGCACCATGCCGACCTGCTCGACGCCGCGTTCTGGCAAGGCCACAAGGAGCGCATCAAGGCCGGCCATGTGCACGATGTTTTTCCCTACGAGCCGGGGAAGCGTTTTGCGGTGCAGCGGCAGGCGGGCGCCCAGTGAACTGGCGCGAGGCCTTCGAGATCGCGAGTTTTGTCGTCGCCATCGTCGGCCTGCCGTTTGCGATCTGGGTCTTTGCATCGCAGCAGCGCGCCGCGCGCGAAAACGAGGACGAAGAGGCTTATCTGCACCTGGCCGATGCCTACAACGAATTTCTGAAAATCGTGCTCGCCCACTCCGACCTCCAACTGCGCAGCTCAAGCGCACTGGCGAACCCGACGCCGGAGCAGAACGAGCGCATGCTGGTGATCTTCGACATGCTCATTGCACTCTTCGAGCGTGCCTACCTGGTGGCCTGGAAGCCGGTGATGAGCGCATCCGAATTGCGCCGCTGGAACAGCTGGGACGACTACATGCGCGAATGGTGCCGGCGCGACGATTTCCACAACGCGCTGCCTTCGCTGCTGCGCGGCGAAGATCCACAATTCCAGGCCTACATCCAGCGCGTCGACGCGCAGGAGCGCGCCGCCATCTCGACGACCCCGCCTGCCAGCCCTTGAAGGAGCCCGCCATGCCCGAAGCCATCGTCATCGTCTCTGCTGCCCGCACGCCGATCGGCGGCATGCTGGGCGACTTCGCCACACTTGCGGCCTGGGAACTCGGCGCCGTCGCGGTCAAGGCCGCCGTTGCGCGCGCCGGCATGCCCGGTGACGCGATCGACGAGGTCCTGCTCGGCAACTGCCTGATGGCCGGCCAGGGCCAGGCGCCGGCGCGCCAGGCGATGCGCCGCGCCGGCCTGCCCGACAGCGCCGGCGCGGTGACCTTGAGCAAAATGTGCGGCAGCGGCATGCGCGCGATGATGTTTGGCCACGACATGCTTGGCAGCGGCAGCGCCAACGTCGTCGTCGCCGGGGGCATGGAAAGCATGACCAATGCGCCGCACCTGCTGTTTGCGCGCAAGGGGGTGCGTTATGGCGCCGCGCAGATGTTCGACCACATGGCGATGGACGGCCTCGAAGACGCCTACGAGCGTGGCAAGGCGATGGGCGTTTTTGCCGAAAGCTGCGTCGCCAAATATGGCTTCACGCGCGAGGCCCAGGACCAGTTTGCGATCACCTCGAC
>JANOKR010000573.1:0-2135 GCA_031419315.1 Betaproteobacteria bacterium | reverse complement strand
GTCTCGTTGTACATCACCCCGCACCACTTCGGGCTCCAGAAGTAGAAGCCGGCGAACATGCCGAACAGCGAGCCGGCCACCAGCACGTAGTGGAAGTGCGCGACGACGTAGTAGGTGTCCTGCAACTGGATGTCGATCGGCGCCATCGCCAGGATCAGGCCGGTGAAGCCGCCCATCGAGAAGACGAAGATGAAGCCCACCGCCCACAGCATCGGCGTCTCGAAGGTCATCGAGCCGCGCCACATGGTGGCGATCCAGTTGAAGACCTTCACGCCAGTGGGCACCGCGATCAACATCGTCGCGTACATGAAAAAGAGCTGGCCGGTCACCGGCATGCCGGTGGTGTACATGTGGTGCGCCCAGACGATGAACGACAGGATCGCGATCGACGCGGTGGCGTAGACCATCGACGCGTAGCCGAACAGCGGCTTGCGTGCAAACGCCGGGATCACCGCGCTGACGATGCCGAACGCCGGCAAGATCATGATGTAGACCTCGGGGTGGCCGAAGAACCAGAAGATATGCTGGTACATCACCGGGTCACCCCCACCGGCGGGGTTGAAGAAGGTGGTGCCGAAGTGGCGGTCGGTGAGGGTCATCGTCACCGCGCCAGCCAGCACCGGCATCACCGCGATCAGCAGGTAGGCAGTGATCAGCCAGGTCCATGCAAACAGCGGCATCTTCATCAGCGTCATGCCCGGCGCGCGCATGTTCAGAATCGTGACGATGATGTTGATCGAGCCCATGATCGAGCTCGCACCCATGATGTGCATCGCAAAGATGCCGGCGTCCATGCTCGGGCCCATTTGCAGCGTCAGCGGCGCGTAGAGCGTCCAGCCCGCGGCGGGTGCGCCGCCGGGCATGAAAAACGAGCCGACGAGCATCAGCGCGGCCGGGATCAGCAGCCAGAAGCTGAGGTTGTTCATGCGCGCGAAAGCCATGTCGGCCGCGCCCACCTGCACCGGGATCATCCAGTTCGCGAAGCCGACGAAGGCCGGCATGATCGCGCCGAACACCATGATCAGCCCGTGCATCGTGGTGAACTGGTTGAACAGCTCCGGGTTCACGTACTGCAAGCCGGGCTGGAAGAGTTCGGCGCGGATGCCCAGCGCCAGCGTGCCACCGACCATCAGCATCGTGAAGCTGAACAGCAGGTACATCGTGCCGATGTCCTTGTGGTTGGTCGCGAACAACCAACGCCGCCAGCCGTAGGGGTGGCCATGCGCGTGGTCGCCATGGTCGTCGTGGCCGGCTGCGTGGCCGTGCGGGTCGAGAACTGCGCTCATTCTTGGATTCCTCGATTCAATGCTGTGCGGTGCGATGCGATGCTGTTCGTTCGGCGCGCTGGCTGGGCTGACTTGGTGTGCCTTGTTGGCCTTGTTGGTCTATTTGCGCGCAGCGACGACATCGGCCGGCTGCACGAGCTTGCCGGTTTTGTTCGACCAGTTGTTCTTGGTGTAGGTGATCACGGCCGCGATCTCGGTGTCGGACAACTGCTTCCAGGCCGGCATCGCACCATTGGCCGCGCCGTTGAGCAGGATCTGGATCTGCTTGGCCGGGTCGTCGAGAACGATCGCGCTGCCGTCGAGCGCCTTGATCGCGCCGGCGCCCTTGCCGCTGGCCTGGTGGCAGGCCACACAGTTGCTGGCGTAAACCCTTTCGCCCCGCGCGGCGAGGTCGGCCAGGGCCCAGACCTTGGCCGGGTCGTCGGCCGCGGCGGCCATCTTTTTCTTCTCGCCATCAACCCATTTGCTGTAGTCGGCCTGGCTCACCACCTTGACGTGGATCGGCATGTAGGCGTGTTCCTTGCCACACAGCTCGGCGCACTGGCCGTAGAAGTCGCCGGTTTTTTCGGCGCGGAACCAGGTGTCGCGCACAAAGCCGGGGATGACGTCCTGCTTGACCCCCAGCGAGGGCACCATCCAGGCGTGGATGACATCGTTGGCGGTGAGCACCATGCGCACCTTGCGGTCGACCGGCACGACGAGTGCGTTGTCGACCTTGAGCAGGTAGTCGTCGGTCGCCGGCGGTTTGCCGGAGTCGGACATCACGCGGTGCGCCACGTCCAGGGTCTGCAGGAAGTTGATGCCCTCGCCTTCGCCCTTGAGGTAGTCGTAGCCCCACTTCCACTGGTA
>JANOKR010000572.1:0-9798 GCA_031419315.1 Betaproteobacteria bacterium | reverse complement strand
CCACCAGGGAGCCGATGTCGCGCTCGGCCATCGAGTTCAGCGCGTCGGCCAGCGCCCGGTCCGGCGGCACGGTGAACAGGGTGTTGCCTTTCACGCGCAGGATGTCGCTGACTTTCATCGGTAGCTCCTAGGATGGAATCGGTCGTGCCCAGCGCGCTGGGACGGCTGTGGCGGGTGAAAAAACATAGCACAGAATCTGGCCACACAATCGGTCGACGTCACAGATCAGGGCGCGCCCGCAGCCCCGCCATCATGCCTGGATACAGCGACCCCGGATTCGACACCCTGGCCCTGCACGCCGGTGCCAGCCCCGACCCGAACACCGGCGCCCGCGCCACGCCCATCCATCTGAGCACTTCCTTTGTGTTCGACAGCAGTGCGCAGGCCGCGTCGCTGTTCAACATGGAGGCCTCGGGCCATGTCTACAGCCGCATCAGCAACCCCACCACCGCCGTGCTGGAAGAGCGCATCGCCGCGCTGGAGGGCGGCGTCGGCGCCATCGCCACGGCCAGTGGCCAGGCCGCGCTGCACCTGGCGATTGCCACGCTGGCCGGCGCCGGCCACCACATCGTGGCCAGCAGCGCGCTGTACGGCGGTTCGCACAACCTGCTGGACTACACGCTGCGGCGCTTTGGCATCGCCACCACGTTCGTGCCGCCGGGCGATGTGGACGCCTGGCGCGCGGCGATCCGGCCCGAGACCCGGCTGCTGTTCGGCGAAACCCTGGGCAACCCGGGGCTGGATGTGCTGGACATTCCCACCCTCAGCGCGCTGGCCCATGACGAAGGCCTGCCTTTGCTGGTGGACGCCACCTTCACCCCGCCCTGGTTGCTCAAGCCCTTCGACCATGGCGCCGACCTGATCTTCCATTCGGCGACCAAGTTTCTGGGCGGTCATGGCACGGTGGTGGGCGGCCTGCTGGTGGACAGCGGCAACTTCGACTGGGAAGCGGCCCATGCCAAGGCGGATCGGTTTGCAGAACTGACCACCCCCTATGCCGGCTTCCACGGCATGGTCTTCAGCGAAGAGAGCACGGTGGGCGCCTTCCTGCTGCGCGCCCGCCGCGAGGGCCTTCGCGACTTTGGCGCCTGCATGAGCCCGCACACCGCCTGGCTGATTCTTCAAGGCATCGAAACCCTGCCACTGCGCATGGAGCGGCATGTGGCCAACAGCCGCAAGGTGGTGCAGTTTTTGAGTCTGCACCCGATGGTCGAGTCGGTCGGTTACCCCGAACTCGACACCCACCCCGACCATGCGCTGGCGAAGAAACTCTTGCCCCGCGGCTGCGGCGCGGTGTTCAGCTTCAACCTCAAGGGCAGCCGTGCGCAGGGCCGCGCTTTCATCGAAGCGCTGAAGATCTTTTCGCACCTGGCAAACGTGGGCGACTGCCGCTCGCTGGTGATCCACCCGGCATCGACGACCCACTTCCGCATGGACGATGCCGCGCTGGCAGCGGCCGGCATCGGGCCGGGCACGATCAGGCTGTCGATCGGCCTGGAGGATGCCGACGACCTGATCGACGACCTCGGGCGCGCGCTGCGGGCGGCGGAGAAAGCGGCATGAAGTTCGAGATCGACGGCCACACGGCGTATGCCTATACCGGCGGCAAGGCGCTCGACGTCTCGCTGCCGGGCATCGTCTTCGTTCACGGCGCGTTGCACGACCACAGTGTCTGGGCCTTGCAGTCGCGTTGCCTCGCGCACCACGGCCATGCGGTGCTGGCGGTTGATCTGCCCGGGCATGGCCGCAGCATCGGGCCGGCATTGTCAGTCGCCGACGCTGCGCGCTGGCTGGTGCAGCTGGTGGCGCTGGCCGGGCTGCAACGGGTTGCGCTGGTCGGGCACAGCATGGGCTCGCTGATCGCGCTGGAGGCTGCGGCGCAGATGGGCGGCCAGGTTCGCGCTTTGCTGATGGTCTGCCCGGCGTACCCGATGACCGTTTCGGCGTCGCTGATGGACTTGGCACGACGCAACGCCGAAGCGGCCATCGATCAAGTCAACGTGCTGTCAAATTCGACCCGTGCCGCAAGGCCATCGTCGCCCGGCCCGGGTTTCAGTATTCACGGCGGCAACCGGGCGGTGATGCGGCGCATGCAGCGCGACTATCCACACGGCAACCTCTTCGTCGCCGACTTCGCGGCATGTGATCGTTATGTCGGGCTCGAAGCCGCGGCGGCCAAAGTGCGCTGCCAGGTGACGCTGGTGCTCGGCGAGCGTGACCAGATGACACCGCCAAAAGCTGCCGCGCCGATCGCCGCCGCGCTGCACCCGCGCAAGACGGTGCTGCTGCCGGCCGGGCACAACCTGATGGCCGAAACGCCCGACGGCGTGTTGAATGCGATCGTTGATGCACTCAAGCAGGAGGCCGCATGACCACCAACACCACCAGTCCACAAGGCGCCACCGACCCCAAAGCCTTCAAGACCTTCGCCGAGTTCTATCCGTTTTATCTGGGTGAACATCAAAACCGCAATTGCCGGCGGCTGCACTTTGTGGGCTCGACGCTCGTGCTGGTCTGCCTGGTGATGCTCCTGGCCACCGGCCGGCCTCAGTACGTCCTGTACGCGCTGCTGTGTGGTTACGGCCTGGCCTGGATCGGCCATTTTGGTTTTGAGAAAAACAAACCCGCCAGCTTCAAGCGCCCGCTCTACAGCTTGGTCGGCGACTGGGTGATGTACCGCGATATCTGGCGCGGCCGCATTCCGTTTTAAGCCACTGCAGTCGGCGTTGTCGGCAATAGCAGTGGCGCCAAGTTGGCCAGCATGTCGTCGACCATCAACTGCAAGTCGTACTGCATGCGCCAGCCCCAATCAGCGGCGGCGCGGGCATCGTCGATGCTGCGCGGCCAGCTGTCGGCGATGGCCTGGCGGAAGTCGGGCACGCAGTCCATCACAAAACCCGGGATGCGCCGGCGGATCGCTGCGGCCACCTGCAGCGGCGTGAAGCTCAAGCCACCCAGGTTGTAGGCATGCCGCTCGCGCACTTGCGCGGCCGGGGCGTCCATCAACTCCAGCGTGGCGCGGATCGCGTCGGGCATGTACATCATCGGCAAGGCGGTGTCTTCACGCAGGAAGCTGGTGTAGCGGCCAGTCTTGAGTGCAGCGTGAAAGATCTCCACCGCGTAGTCGGTGGTGCCGCCGCCCGGGGGTGTTTTCCAGCTGATCAGGCCCGGGTAGCGCAGGCTGCGCACATCGACGCCGTGGTTGCGGTGGTACCAGTCGCACCAGCCTTCGCCGGCGAGCTTGCTGATGCCGTAGACCGTGCTCGGGTCCATCACCGTCGACTGCGGCGTCTGGTCGCGGGGTGTGCTGGGGCCGAACGCGGCGATCGAACTCGGCCAGAAGATGCGTTCGAGCCGGTGTGATCGTGCGGCTTCGAGCAGGTTGAGCAGGCCCTTCATATTCAGGTCCCAAGCCCACATCGGGTGTTTTTCACCACGCGCCGACAAGGCCGCGGCGAGGTGGTAGACCTGCGTGATCGCATGCCGCTCGATCACCGTGACCAGCGCGCCAGCATCGGTGGCGTCGAGGGCTTCATGCGCCAGCCCGGGCAAGCGGCCAACGGGTGCCAGGTCGCTCGTGACCACCGCCTGCGCACCATGCCGGCGTTGCAGCGCGTCGGCGAGCTCGGTGCCGATCTGGCCATTGGCGCCAATGATGAGAATCTTCGGCGCCATCAGTGACCCTCGCCAATGATGAGAATCTTCGGCGCCATCAAGACGCTCCGCCGATGATCAGAATCTTCACTTGATCAATCCCAACTCGCGCCCGGCCTGCGTGAACGCGGCGACGGCCATTTCGAGATCGGCAGGTTCATGCAGCGCACTCATCTGCACCCGGATGCGCGCCTGGCCCTTGGCCACGACGGGAAAGAAAAACCCGACCGCGTAGACCCCGAGTTCGAGCAAGCGCGCGCTCAAGCGCTGCGCCTTGGCGGCGTCGTAAACCATGATCGGCACGATTGGGTGCTCGCCGGGTTTGATGTCGAAGCCGGCCGCGGTGATCGCCTGGCGGAACCAGCGCGTGTTGACTTCCAGCTTGTCGCGCAATGCGGTCGAGGCTTCGAGCAGATCGAGCACCGCGATCGAAGCGCCGACGATGCCGGGTGCGACGGTGTTTGAAAACAGATACGGGCGCGAGCGCTGGCGCAGCATCTCGACCACTTCGCGGCGCGCCGCGGTAAAACCGCCCGACGCGCCCCCGAGCGCTTTGCCGAGCGTGCCGGTGATGATGTCGATCTTGCCGAAGACTCCGCGATGTTCGTGTGTGCCGCGCCCAGTCGCGCCCATGAAGCCGCTGGCGTGGCATTCATCGATACCGAGCAGCGCGCCGTGGGCGTCACAGAGTTCGCGCATGCGGTCGAGCTGTGCCACCGTGCCGTCCATCGAAAAAACACCGTCGGTGAAGACCAGCTTGAAACGTGCGCCGGCGGCGGCGGCTTCGGCCAGGCAACGCTCGAGGTCGGCCATGTCGTTGTGTTTGTAGCGCCAGCGCTGGGCCTTGCACAACCGGATGCCGTCGATGATCGAGGCGTGGTTCAGCTCGTCGCTGATGATCGCGTCGCCTGCAGTCAGCAGCGGCTCGAAAAGGCCGCCGTTGGCGTCGAAGGCCGCCGCGTAGAGGATCACATCCTCGGTGCCGAGAAAACGCGCCAGCCGGGCTTCGAGCGTCTTGTGAATGTCCTGCGTGCCGCAGATAAAGCGCACTGAGCTCAGGCCATAACCGTGGCTGCGCAAGGCCGCATGCGCTGCATCGATCACGGCCGGATGCGACGACAGCCCGAGGTAGTTGTTGGCACACAGGTTGAGCAGCTTGCGACCGTCCGCCGTCTGCACCATCGCGCCCTGCGGCGTCGTGATGATGCGTTCGGTCTTGAACAGGCCGGCTTCGCGGATGGCGTCGAGTTCGGTTTGCAGGTGTTCGTAAAAGTCGGTCGGGCTCGGGGGGGTGACCATCGGCATGCCTTGAGGTTGCAGCGTGTCGCCAATTCTCGCAGTGCTTTCGATCGGGCCGGCGCGTGCTGATCGACCGATCGATCAGCCAATCAGTTCGGCAAGTGTCATCTGCGCCAGGCCGGCGCGCCGCCGGAACGGCTGCACCAGCGCCGAGGGTGCCAACAGCAACCGGTCGACCAGCGGCTCGATGCGCGTGATCGTCGGGTCGGCGAGCAGCACATGGCGCGCCGCGCCGTCTTCGGCGATGCGCGCGGCCCAACCGAGTTCGGCCAGCACCTCCAGCAGCGGCTCGACCTGCAACGGGTCGGCACGCAACTGAGCTGCCAGCGCGCCAGCCGTTGCGCCATGCGCCGCGGTGTGGCGCGCCGCTTCGAGCCGGCCGAGCAACGCGATCGCCAGCTCAAAACGCTGGCCGGCGGTCGCCGGGCGCAGGATGATGTGCATCGACAGGCTCGGCGCATACGCCGCGATCACCGCCCCGAGCAGCACGATGACCCACACGAGGTAGATCCACAGCAGCAGGAACGGCGCGGTCGCAAAAGCGCCGTAGACCGACGCGTAGGTCGGCACCGCGACCAGGTACCAGGCCAGCGCCTGCTTGGCGACTTCAAAAGCCGCCGCGACAAACAGACCGCCGGCCCAGGCATGGGCCCAGCGCACATGGGTGTTGGGCACGAAGTGGAAGAGCCCTGCGGTCGCCGCGGCGAGCAGCACAAACTGCAGCAGGTCGATCAACAGGCCGACACCGCCGGGCAGCGCCGAGACGAGGCCCTTGGACGCCGAGATCGCATACGAGGTCAGCGTCAGGCTGGCACCCAGCAGCAGCGGGCCGAGGGTCAGCGCGGCCCAGTAGACCAACAGGCGCTGCGCAAACCGGCGCGGCCGCGGCACGCGCCAGATCGCGTTGAGCGTGCGGTCAATGGTCAACATCAGTGCCAGCGCGGTCACCACCAGCACACCCAGGCCGGCGGCACCGAGCCGGCTGGCCTTGCCGGCAAACTGCGTCAGTGCCGCGAGCACCGGCCGCGCGATGCCATCGGGGATGAGGTTTTGCAGAAAGAGTTTTTCCAGTGCCCCCTGGAACGACGCAAAGATCGGAAACGCGGTGAACACCGCGAGCATCACCGTCAGCAACGGCACCAGCGAGATCAGCGTGGTGAAGGTCAGGCTGCTCGCGGTCAGGCCGAGACGGTCGTCGCGAAAACGCTGGCGCAGCGTGCGCAGCGTGTCGATCCAGGGCCAGTCGCTCAATGTCTGCAGCGCTGCGCTGGCACGCGCGCGCAGCGAGGGCCGCATCTTGCGCGCGACCATTGCTGGCGTGTCGGCCGAACTCTGCGCCGCCGTGTCGGTTGCCATGTCTGCCGGTGCGGCCTTCGGTCCATTCATGCTGGCTATGATGCCAGCATGAACTTGACGAAGTTACCGGCCGCGGCCGCGGAAGCTGCCTCCGTCGCACCCACCGAACCCGTCGAACCCGTCGAACCCGCAAAAGCCGATGCCGCTGTGCGTGCCAGCCGCGCGCTCGCGGTGGCCAGCCTGCTGGCGCTGATCGTGCTCGGTCTGGCCTGGGAGCTGCAACTCGCACCGACCGGCTCGGGGTCGCTGGCCTTCAAGGTCTTGCCGCTGGTGCTGCCGCTGGCCGGGCTGCTGCGCTATCGCATGGTCACGTACCGTGCCACCAGCCTGTTGGTGTGGCTGTATTTCACCGAAGGCGCGGTGCGAGCGGCCAGCGAAACCGGGCTCTCGCAGTCGCTGGCCATCGCCGAGATCGTGCTCAGCCTGGTCCTGTTTGCGGCCTGCACCTGGCATATCCGCTGGCGTCTGGCGAAGGGCAAATCGTGAGCCAGGCCGCCGGCCTGATCGACGATCTGCGGGCCGCCGTCGGCGCCAACAACGTCATCGCCGGCGGCGACCAGCCAGCGTTCGAAAACGACTGGCGCAAACGCTGGCAAGGCCGCGCGCTGGTGATCGTGCGCCCGGGCAGCACCGACGAGGTTGCGGCAGTGGTGCGCGCCTGTGCTGCGCGTGGCGCCTCGATCGTGCCGCAAGGCGGCAATACCGGCCTCGTCGGCGGCGGTGTGCCCGATGCCAGCGGCAGCCAGGTCTTGCTGTCGCTGCAACGCATGCACCGCGTGCGCGAGATCGATGCGGCAAACCTGACA
Organism: Betaproteobacteria bacterium; assembly: GCA_031419315.1. Lineage (GTDB taxonomy): Bacteria > Pseudomonadota > Gammaproteobacteria > Burkholderiales > Burkholderiaceae_C > Rubrivivax. The sequence goes on along the minus strand of JANOKR010000572.1, from coordinate 2,683 downwards.
CTCACCGCCGAAGCCGGCTGCGTGCTGCAAGCCGTGCAGCAAGCCGCCGCGGCGCAGTCGCTGCTCTTCCCCTTGAGCCTGGCCGCAGAAGGCAGTTGCACGATCGGCGGCAACCTGGCAACCAATGCGGGCGGCACCCAGGTGCTGCGCTTCGGCAATGCCCGCGAGTTGTGCCTGGGGCTCGAAGTCGTGACGCCGCAGGGCGAGGTCTGGCACGGTCTGTCCGGCCTGCGCAAGGACAACACCGGCTACGACCTGCGCCACCTGTTCATCGGCAGCGAAGGCACGCTCGGCGTCATCACCGCGGCGACGCTGAAGCTCTACCCGCAGCCGGCCGCGGTGGGCACCGCGTTCGCTGCCTGCGCAACGCTGGCCGACTGCGTGGCGCTGCTGTCGCTGGCCCGTGCGCGCCTCGGCGCCGGACTCACCGGCTTCGAGGTCATGAACCGCTTTTCGCTCGACCTCGTCGCGCGCCACTTCTCAGGCCTGGCGCAACCGCTGCCCGCAGCCGCGTGGACGGTGCTGCTCGAGCAGTCGGACACCGAAAGCGAAGCTGCCGCACGCACGCGCTTCGAGGCCTTGCTCGAAGCGGCGTTGCAAAGCGGCTGCGTGCAGGACGCCGTGGTCGCCGAGAGCCTGGCGCAGTCCAACGGTCTGTGGCACTTGCGCGAATCGATCCCGCTGGCGCAAGCGCAGGAAGGGCTGAATATCAAACACGACATCGCGCTGCCGGTGTCGGCGATTCCGGCCTTTGTCGCGAGCACCGATGCTGCGCTGCAGGCGCGTTACCCTGGCGTGCGGCTGGTCGACTTCGGCCATCTCGGCGATGGCAACCTGCACTACAACGTGCAGGCGCCAACCGGTGCCGATGGCGCGGCTTTCCTGCGCGACGAAGAGCAGCTCGTGAATGCGATCGTCTACGACGCCGTGCAGGCTTGCGGCGGCTCGATCTCGGCCGAACATGGCATCGGCGTGCTCAAGCGCGAAGAGCTCCAACGGCGCAAATCAGCGGTGGCGCTGGCGCTGATGCGCAGCGTCAAGGATGCGATCGACCCGCTGGGGTTGATGAACCCGGGGCGGGTGCTTTGAAGCTGACCTGAGGCGACCCGCCGGGGGCCGCGCGATCGGCTGGCGGGCTCGTTGACATGCTGTCACTCGAAAGCTCGGGGCTTGGGTTGTCCTCGCAGCCGGGATTGGGGTGGCCGGCTTCGGTTGTGGAATTCTTACGCCCTACGCCGGCCACCCCAACCCCGGCTGGGCCGGTGGCGGCGGGGGCGTTTCGAAGACCAACTCCGCTCGCCGTTGCGGCCCGGGTTTGGACCACCGCCGCCGCTGCCCGCAGAGTCGGCGCGGTGGTGGCCCGGCGGAGAGCCTAAGAATTCCAGAAACGTAGCCGGGCCACCCCCGTGCCGGCTCTGCGCGTGCCGATATCGGACCGCGCAAAACCGTCTTCCGCCTGCGTCAATTGGCCAGCAAAGCGCTACTGCAACGGCCCGTCGAAGCCTGCCGGCATCGGCAGCGCAAAGACTTCGATGCCTTCGTCGTGCAGGGCCTCGCGCTCGTCGGGCGTCGTGCGCCCGCGGATGCCCCTGGCCTTGGTTTCGCCGTAGTGGATGCGCCGGGCTTCTTCGGCAAAACGGGGGCCAACATCGTCGGTATTGGCGATCGCGTGGCGCACCGCGGCGAGCCACATCGCCTGCATATCGGCGGGTGCCGCCGGGGCCTGTGGTGTCGGGGATGCCGACCCCGCAGACAACGCCGCTTTGTCGTCCGTCGGTACCGCCTGACGTGCATTCGACAGGTTCAGCCGCGGCGCCGACGGCATCCGCGTGACCACCGAATCGGCGCACAGCGGGCAGCCGATCTGGCGGCGGCCGTTCTGGTCGAGAAAATCGTCTTCGGAGTCGAACCAGCCTTCGAAGCCATGGCCATTCGCGCAGCGCAGGTCGAGGACTTTCATGCGTTGATTATCGGCCGGCCGGGTTTGGCGCTGTAGCGCTTGCGTCGGGCAGGTTCGCCGGTACCGCCTGCCACGCCAGCGGCCAGCGCCCGGCGCGCCATTGTTGCAACCATTGCAGCGCGATCATCGTTTTCATATCGCTGATGCCGCCGCTGCTTGCCAGCGCATCGAGCTCGCCCTCAGTCAGCAGGCAGACCTCGACAAACTCGCCATCGTCCAGCCGCTGCGGGCCCGGCACGAGGCCGCGCGCAAACCAGATTTCGATGCCTTCGGTGGAATAGGCGGCAGCGTTGTGGAAGACCCCGGCCCGCGCCCATTCGGTGGCGGTGTAGCCGGTTTCTTCGAGCAGCTCGCGGCGGCCGCAGTCGAGTACCGATTCATGCGCGTCGAGCTTGCCGGCCGGCACTTCGATGAGCACCTTGCCAACCGCGTAGCGGTATTGGCGGACCATCACGATGCGGCCATCGTCAAGGATGGGCAGCACCGCCACCGCGCCGGGATGCTGGATGTACTGCCTTGTCGCTTGGCGGCCGTCGGGCAGGCCGACGGTGTCGAGCTTGACGGTAAGAAAACCGCCGTCAAGTTGGGTGATCGAATCGACGCGGTGTTCGATCAGGTGGGCGTCGGGGTGCAGGCCCATTGCGCGCTCAACTCGCCAGCGCCTTGATGATCGCGTCGCGGCACATTGCCATCAAACCGCCCGACAAAGGGCCGAGCAGCAGC
>JANOKR010000571.1:0-14646 GCA_031419315.1 Betaproteobacteria bacterium | reverse complement strand
GTCGATTCGCGCCCACGCTGCCAACCGGCTTGCAGGCCTGATGGCCTTCGCCAGCCACAAAGCCCCTTTCGGGCCGTGGTGCGCGCGCTCAGTCCCCCGGGGCGGCTTGCGGCCGCGTGGGGCGGCCCGGCGCTGGCCTGACGCGGGCGACAGCTTGTTCTCGATCAACGGCCTCAGCTACCGCTACGCTGGTGCGGCGCCGCTGGCCTTCCCGGACTTCGCGGCGCCGCAGGGTGCCCGGGTGCGCCTGAGCGGCGCTTCGGGCAGCGGCAAATCGACCCTGCTGGCGCTGCTCGCCGGGCTGCTGGCGGTGCAGGCGGGGCGGGTGATTGCCGGCGGCGTTGACTTGGGGCGGCTCGGTGCGCGCGAGCGTGATGCCTGGCGTGGCGCGACGCTGGGGTTTGTGCCGCAGCGCCTGCATTTGAGCGACAGCCTCAGCGTGGCCGACAACCTGGCCTTGCCCTATGTTGCCGCCGGCCTGGCCGTCGATCGGCAACGCATCGACGCAGTGCTCGGCCGGCTCGGCCTGGCCGGCCTGGCGCGGCGCCGGCCGGCGGCCTTGAGCGTCGGCCAGGTGCAGCGTGTCGCGCTGGCGCGGGCGCTGCTGCGCGCGCCGAAATTGATCCTCGCCGACGAGCCGACCGCCCACCTCGACGATGACAGCGCGCAGGCCGCGCTGGCCTTGCTCGGTGATGTCGCCGCCGCCGAGCAGGCGACGCTGGTGGTCGCCACCCACGACCGCAGGCTGGCCGAGCTGTGGCCGCAGAGCCTGCATCTGCACCTGCAACAGCAATTGCTGCCGCAGCCTGTTGACAGCGAAGCGGCGGCGGCGCGGAGCGCCGAGATGACGCGATGAATCTGGCGCTGCTGGCCTGGCGCTATCTCTGGTCGCGGCCGCTGCTGGCGCTGCTGAACCTGGCGCTGCTGGCGCTGGGTTGCGCGGCGATCGTGGTCGTCACGCTGGTCAGCGAGCAACTCGAGCAGCAGACGCAGCGCAACCTGGCCGGCATCGACCTCGTGGTCGGTGCCAAGGGCAGCCCGCTGCAACTGATTCTGGCGGGGGTGTTCCACATCGACAGCCCGACCGGCAATATCCCGCTCGCGACGCAAGCGCTGCTGGCTGCGAACCCGCTGGTGGCCAGCGTGGTGCCGCTGTCGCTGGGCGACAGCGTGAAAGGCTTTCGCATCGTCGGCACCAGCCTCGACTACCTGGCGCTGTATGCCACGCAGATGGCGGCCGGGCGCGTCTGGCAGGCGCCGATGGAAGCGTTGCTGGGGGCCGATGCGGCAGCGGCCGTCGGCGTCGCGATCGGTGGCCGCTTTGCCGGCGGGCATGGTCTGGGGCGGGCGGGTGACGCGCATGAAGAGACGCCGTACACGGTGGTCGGCACGCTGCGGCGCTGCGACTGCGTGCTCGACCGGCTGGTGCTCACCGCCACCGAATCGGTCTGGCAGGTGCATGAACATGGCGACGAGACGCCGACTGGCGCTGGCGCTGGCGCTGGCGCTGCGCACGACACCCCGCGTGCACGGCACGAAAGCGAGCCCGCCGACGCCGGACCACGACATGCCGATCGCGAGCTGACTTTGCTGCTCGTGCGCTACCGCTCGCCGCTGGCCGCGGCGAGCCTGCCGCGCTGGGTGAATGCGCAGCCCGGGTTGCAGGCCGCGGCGCCGGCACTCGAGAGCGCTCGGCTGTTTCGGTTGCTTGGTGCCGGGCTCGACCTGATGCGTGGCTTCGGTCTGTTGCTGGTGCTGATGGCGACGCTGTCGCTGTGGGTCGCATTGACCCATGCGGTGCGCGAGCGCGAAGCCGATCTGGCGATGCTGCGCATGCTCGGCGCGCCGCCGCGGCGGGTTGCCGCGCTGCTGATTTTTGAGGCGCTGTGGCTGGCGCTGATCGGCGTCATCGCTGGCCTGGCGCTGGGCCACGGCCTGACCCATTTGCTCGGGCTGTTGCTGCAGGCCGAGCGCTCGTTGGCGGTCACCGGGCTGTGGTGGTCGGGCCACCACGCCACGCTGGTCACCAGCGCGGTACTCTTGGCCCTGCTCGCGGTGGCCTGGCCGGTGCGGCGGGTGATGCGGCTGGACGTGACCACGCTGCTGCAACAGCAGCCGCGCTGAAGGAGTCGGGATGTTGAAAATCGGTCTGCAGGGGTTCTTGATCGTGGCCGCAACGACGCTGGCAGCCGGCCTGCCGTCGAGCGCGCGCGCCCAGGCGGCAGTGGCGGCACCGTCGCCGGCCAAAGCGCTGACAACCGCGCCGACAACCGCACCGACAACCGCACCGCCAGCGGCACCAGCGAATGCGTCAGCGAATGCAGCAGCGAATGCACCAGCGACTGCCGCTTCAGGCGCTGGTTACCACGATCCGCGCAGCGCCTTCAAGCCGCTCGTCGAGCGCGACGGTGTGTTGTCGTGGCAGTTGCTGGCCTCGGTGACGTCGAAAGTCGAGCGCGCCAGGATCGTGCCGACCTTCCCGCCGGCGCTGCGCTCGCTGAACGGCACGACGGTCAAGGTGCAGGGTTTTATGCTGCCGCTGGAGCCGGGTGAAAGGCAGCGCCACTTCCTGCTCTCCGCGGTGCCCACGACCTGCTCGTTCTGCGTGCCCGCCGGGCCCGAAGGGCTGATCGAGATCCGCACCCGCACGCCGGTGCGGTTCACCGTCGATGCGCTGACGATCGAAGGCAAGCTGGCGGTGTTGAGCGACGACCAGTACGGCCTCTTTTACCGCGTCACCGACGCCGCCGCCGCACCCTGATCCCACATCCGCGACGAGTGGTCGTGACCAGCGGCTTCAACGCCCCTCAGGGCGCGAGCCGCTCGATGATCCAGCCGTCACCGTCCCGCCGATAGCGCAGCCGGTCGTGCAGCCGCGACGGCCGGCCCTGCCAGAACTCGAAGCATTCCGGTTGGAGCCGGTAGCCGCCCCAGTGCGGTGGGCGCGGTGGCCGCAGCAGGTACTTCGCACTGACCTTGGCGGCATTCGCCACCAGCACAGCGCGCGAGCTGATGACCTGGCTTTGTGGCGAGGCCCAGGCGCCGATGCGCGAGTCGAGCGGCCGGCTGGCGAAGTAGGCATCGGACTCTTCGGCCGACGTCTTTTCGACGACCCCTTCGATGCGAACCACACGCTCGAGTTCGACCCAGTGAAACTGCAAAGCGGCATGCGGCTGCGCGGCGAGCTGCTGGCCTTTGCGGCTTTGGTAGTTGGTGTACCAGGCCAGGCCGCGTTGATCGATGCCCTTGATGAGCACGATGCGCGTTGACGGCCGGCCGTCGCTGCCGACGGTGGCCAGCGTCATCGCATTCGGCTCGGGCAGCTTGGCGTCAAAAGCCTGCGCCAGCCAGGCCTCCAACTGCTGCACCGGGTCGGCCAGCGCGCTGCTTTCGTCGAGCGCGGCGCGCTCATAACTCTTGCGCAGCTGGGCCAGTTCTTGTGACAGTTTTGTGTCGTGCGGCGTTGTCATCACCCGAGTATAGGAAGTGGCCGGCGGGCAGATTCCCTTACGTGGAAGGCCTTAAGTGAACGCCCGGCTGGCCGCGGCTGCGTCTCGCGCGCATTCTTGTGGCCCTGAGGTGCCGGGTTCAAGGGGGGCATGGCGCCGGGTCGAAACTACGAGAGCAGACCGTGATGAAAAACCGTCCCGCCGTGGTCGTGCTGGCCGCCGGCAAGGGCAGCCGCTTTGCCGGGGCGCAGCACAAGCTGGTGCAAGCGCTGGGTGCGTCCACCGTGCTCGGCACGACCTTGAAAAACGTGCTCGCCTGCGGGCTGCCGTTGGTCGTGGTGACAACCGAGCGCCTGGCCGACGAAGCCGCACGCATGGTCGCCGCCAGCGACGTCACGATCGTCACCGACGCCGAAGCCGCACGTGGCATGGGCCATTCAATCGCCGCCGGCGTGCGTGCACGTGCCGACGCCGGCGGCTGGCTGGTGCTGCCCGCCGACATGCCGATGGTGACCCCGGCGACGCTGCTCGCGGTGGTGGCGGCGATTGCGCAGCATCCGGTGGCGTTTGCCGAGCACAAGGGGCGGCGTGGCCATCCGGTGGCTTTTTCGGCCGAGCTCTTTACCGAACTGAGTGCCCTCGACGGCGACGAAGGCGCGCGCCGCCTGATCGCACGTTACCCGGCTGTCGGCGTCGATGTCTGCGATGCCGGCGTACTGGTGGATGTCGACACCACCGCCGACCTGGCGGCGGTTCAGCTGCGGCTGCCGCCGGTGGGGGCGGTGTCAGGGTTGTCGTCCGGCTCGCCCACCGCGGCGGCGGCGTCGTCAGCAAGAACCGGCTGAGCCGCCGCGGCGAGCAGCCCGTGGCGCGCGGCCAGGCGCATCAGGCGCTCGATCTCGCGGTCGTGCACACCTTGGTCGCGCAGTGCGTGCGCGGTCTCGACCAGATAGTCCAGCGTCGTGCCATAGCGCCCGCTGGCGTGGCGCAGGATGTGCAACATCGGCGCATCGGCGATCGGCGGCAGGCAGGCTTCGCTGCGCCGGCTGAGCGTGAAGGCCAGCGCCTGCACATCGCCGTGAGGCGTCGTCGCACGCACCAAACGCGGGTCGTAGACGCCGGTCGGCATCTCGCGCGCCCACAGGCGCTCGAGTTCGGCGCTGACCTGCGCGCGTGGCAGCCGGTAGACGACGCCGCGGCAGGCGCCGCCGGGCAGCATCGCGAAGACCAGGCCGGGTTGTGCCGGCGTGCCGCGGTTGACCCGCGAGCGCAGGCGCAGCGCCCGGTGCCAGCCGCGCACGAGCGCCGGGCGGTGCTCGGCCGATTCGAACTCGGGGCGCCAGATCAGTGAGGCGTAGCCAAAAACCCAGAGGTCGGCGCGGCCGCCCCATGCGGCAAAAAACCGCGCCAGCATGGGTGCGGGGTCGCGCAGCGGCGGGGGTAGGGGGGCGTCGTAGACCGAACTCAAGGTAGTGCATTCTGCGATGGCTGCGATGCTCGCCGCCGAGGAGCTTGCCCCAGATGCCGTCCCAGGTGGTCGCCTCAAGGTTTGACGCTGTAACTAGGTTACGTGATAATCAGAATCATGGTTACATCGCCACATCCGCCCCTGCATGACACCGTCGCCGCTGTCACCGAGCGCATCCGGCAGCGCAGTGCGCTGCTGCGCAGCGCTTATCTCGCGCGCATCGACCAACTGGTGCAGCGCCCGCGCAGCACCGACCGCCTGGGCTGTGCCAATGTGGCGCATGCATTTGCGGCGCTGCCAGCGAGCGACAAGTTCCGCGTCGTCGCCGAGCGCGCGCCGAATATCGGCATCGTCACGGCGTTCAACGACATGCTCTCGGCGCACCAGCCCTACGAGACCTATCCGGCGCTGATCCGTGATGTCGCGCGGCGCCTGGGCGCCACCGCCCAAGTGGCCGGCGGTGTGCCGGCGATGTGCGACGGCGTGACCCAGGGCCTGCCGGGGATGGAGCTGAGCCTGTTTTCGCGCGACACGATTGCGATGGCCACCGCGGTGGCTTTGACGCACGATGTTTTTGACGCCGTGCTGCTGCTCGGTGTGTGCGACAAGATCGCGCCGGGCCTGTTGATCGGCGCCTTGCACTTCGGCCATCTGCCCTGTGTTTTTGTTCCCGCCGGGCCGATGAGCAGCGGCTTGGCGAACAACGCCAAGGCCAAGGTTCGTGAGCAGCATGCGCAGGGCCTGGTCGACCGCGCGACCGTGCTCGAAGCCGAAAGCGCCGCCTATCACGGCCCCGGCACCTGCACCTTTTACGGCACCGCCAACAGCAACCAGATGCTGCTCGAGGCGATGGGCCTGCATGTGCCCGGCGCGGCGTTTGTGCATCCCCACGCGGCGCTGCGCGAAGCGCTGACGGCCGAGGCCGTGGCCAACGCGCTGGCGATCACCCAGCGCAGCGCGCGCTTCACGCCGATCGGCCGCCTGGTTGACGAACGCACGATCGTCAATGCGATGGCCGCGCTGCTGGCCACTGGCGGCTCGACGAACCACCTCATCCATTGGGTTGCTGTCGCGCGTGCCGCCGGCATCCTGATCGACTGGACCGACTTTTCAGAGTTGTCGGCGGTGGTGCCGCTGCTGGCGCGGGTCTATCCCAACGGCAGCGCCGACGTGAACCAGTTTCAGGCGGCAGGCGGCCCCGGTTTTGTGCTGCGCGAGTTGCTCGACGCCGGGTTGATGCACGCCGACGTGGCCGCGGTCAGCGCGCGCGGCTTGCGCGCCTACACCGAAGTGCCGGTGCTCGACAGCAACAGCAACGGCGGTGCTGACAGCGATCCCGGCAAAGCGCGCCTGGTTTGGCAGCGCCTGCCGGCGGCCAGCGGCGACGACACGATCGTGCGCACTGTGGCGGCGCCGTTTTCTGCGACCGGTGGCCTGGCGCTGCTGCAGGGCAACCTCGGCCGCGCGGTGATCAAGGTCTCGGCGGTGCCCGACGACCGGCATGTCATCGAAGCGCCGGCGATCGTCTTCGACGGCCAGGAAGACCTGCTTGCGGCTTTCAACCGCGGCGAGCTCGAGCGCGACTTCATCGCGGTGGTGCGTTTCCAGGGCCCGCAGGCTAACGGCATGCCCGAGCTGCACAAGCTGACGCCGCCGCTGGCGGTGTTGCAAGGCAAGGGCTTCAAGGTTGCGCTGGTTACCGACGGCCGCATGAGCGGCGCATCGGGCAAGGTGCCGGCCGCGATCCACGTCAGCCCCGAGGCGCTGGCCGGCGGGCCTCTGGCCCGGGTGCGCAGCGGTGATGTGATCCGGCTCGACGCCGTCGCCGGTACGCTGCAAGCACTGGTGCCCGAAACGACCTGGGCCCAACGCGAAGCCGCGCAACCCTCGGCAGCACATGCCGACACCCATGCCCACGACCTCGGCCGCGAACTCTTCGCCGGCATGCGCCGCAACGTGCTCGCCGCCGAGCAAGGCGCGATCAGCTGGCTCTGAACAAGGAACCGACTTTATGCAAGACACCCTCGAACTCAGCCGCCACGGCCCGGTGATCCCGGTCATCGTCATCGACCGGGTCGAAGACGCGGTGCCACTGGCGCAGGCGCTGGTCGACGGCGGCGTGCGCGTGCTCGAAGTCACGTTGCGCACACCGGCGGCGCTGCGTTGCATCGAAGCCATCGCGCGCGCGGTGCCGGGGGCGATCGTCGGCGCCGGCACCGTGCGCTCTGCTGCCGATGCGCAGGCCGCGTTGGACGCCGGCAGCCGCTTCGCGGTGAGCCCGGGTTACACCGCTGCGCTGGGCGCTGCCTGCCGCGCGATTGGCCTGCCCCTGCTGCCGGGTGTGGCGACGGCCGGCGAGGTCATGGCCGCCGGTGCCGATGGATTGCGGTTCCTGAAATTTTTCCCGGCCACAGCGGCCGGTGGCATCCCGTTGCTCAAGGCACTGGCCGGGCCGTTCGCGGATGTGGTCTTCTGCCCCACCGGCGGCATTACGCTGCAGACGGCGCCGGACTTCCTGGCCTTGCCCAACGTCAAGGTCTGCGGCGGCTCGTGGTTGACGCCGGCGGATGCCGTGGCGGCCCAGGACTGGCCGCGGATCACCCGCCTGGCGCGCGAGGCGGCGGCACTGCGGGGCTGACGAGCGCGGCCATCGCCTGCGCATCGTCGCCCGGCTGCGCCAGCAAGCCGGCTGCGGTGCCGAGCTGGTCGGCGCTGCTGCGGTTCTGGCTAACCTTCCACTTGGCCGTCAAGCTGCTGATGCGGATCTCGATGCCGACGATGGCCTTGAGCATTTGCGCGATGTAGTCGCCGGGTGCGTCGCTGACCTTCCATGGCACCGCGCTGCTTGCTTCATGCTGATCGGTCAGGCGCGTGACGAGCGCGCGCAGCCAGTCGGCATCTTCGATCACCGCCAGCGTGCCGCGCGCGTGCACGACGGCGTAGTTCCAAGTCGGCACGACCTTGCCATGTTCGCGTTTGCTGGGGTACCCGTTCGGGCTGATATAGGCCTGCGGACCGGTGAAAACCGCAAGCACGTCGTGTTCAGGCGCCGCCTCGCGCCAGATCGGGTTGGCGCGTGCGACATGGCCGCGCAATGTGCCGTGCAGGCCGCCGGCATCGCCTGCAAGCACAAATTCCATCGGCAGCAGGTTGGCCGTCAAGCCCTGGGGTGTCATCGCGACCAATGTGGCCAGCGGCGCCGCAGCGATCAGCGCTTGCACTGCGGCAGCATCCGGCTGCTCGAAGTGTTTGGGCAGGTACATGCGATGAAGCCGGCGCTCAGGCGCTGCGCTCGATGAGTTCGATCTTGTAGCCGTCGGGGTCGGTGATGAAAGCGATCATCGTCGTGCCGCCCTTTACCGGGCCGGCCTCGCGCGTCACCGCGCCGCCAAGCGCAGCCGCCTTGTCGCGCACCGCGGCGCAGGTGCCGGCGACATCGGGCACGCCGATGGCGATATGGCCAAAAGCGTTGCCGAGCTCGTATTTCTCGACGCCGTGGTTGTAGGTCAACTCGATCTCGGCATGTTCGGGGTTGCGGCCGTAGCCGACAAACGCGAGGTCGTATTTTTGATCTGGCCGCTCGGTTGTGCGCAGCAGCGTCATGCCCAGGACCTGGGTGTAAAAATCGATCGACCTTTGCAGGTTGCCGACGCGGATCATGGTGTGTAGCAGGTTCATGGCCGTGATTGTGGCGGAAGCTCGAACACCAGGCAGGTCGTGCTGCCGTGCGCGTAGAGCGTGCCATCGGGCCCGACCAGGCGCGCGGTGGCGGTGGCAAGCTGGCGGCCACAATGCTGGACTTCGCCAATCGCGCGCACCCGCTGCACCTTGGGCGTGATCGCGCGCACGAGGTTGATGCCGAGCTCGGCGGTGGTGTAGCCGCGGCCGGCTGGCATCATCGTGTGCACCGCGCAGCCCAGCGCAGAGTCGAGCAAGGTCGCGTACCAGCCGCCATGCAGGCCGCCCATCGGGTTCATGTACGCCGGCCCCGGCCGGCCCTGGAAAACCGCGCGGCCGGCGGCGATTTCGACGAGCAGAAAGTCCATCGTCTTGCCGATCGGCGGCGCGGGAAACTCGCCGCGCAGCATCGCCTGCATCACCGACAGGCCGTCCATCGTGCGTGCGGCTTCGAGCGGCACCGCGCCGAAGGCCACCGTGGCGCTGTCACTGCCGGCCACCATGGCGGCGTCGCGACGGGCGACATGCGCCGCTTCGGCCGCGAGCCATTCGTCGATGGCCGAAGTTTTGTCTGGGGACTTGTTCATGACTGTGCTGCGGCTCGGCATGAGGTGGTATAAACTTGCATATGCAACTATATCATCGCTGATCAGCGCCAGGTTTGGCAGCCGATCCGATGCGCGCTTCGATGACTGACCTGTCAACCAGCCCGACCGGCTGCACTCACCTCAAGCTGCGCCAGCTCAACCGTCTGGTCACGCGCCACTATGAAGCCGCGATGGCCAGCAGCAGCCTGAAGATCACGCAGTATTCGCTGCTGGCGTTTGTCGTCAAGCTCGGGCCATTGCGCGCCGGTGATTTGGCCGCGGCGATCCAGCTCAACGCCTCGACGCTCAGCCGCAACTTGCAGCCGCTCATCGAGCGCGGCCTGGTGCGAGCGGATGCGGGTGACGACGGCCGCAGCCGCATCGTCGAAGCCACCGACGCCGGCCGCTTGTTGCGCGCGCAGGCCCAGCGGGCGTGGAAGCAGGCCCAGCTTGCGCTGAACGAACGGCTTGGCAGCAGCCGAGTTGCCACGCTGCACACCCTCATCGACGACTGTATCGGCGACCTTGCCGAAGCGCCGAACCCACATGACTGAAGCCCAGGCCATCCCCGCCCGCGGCGCGCCACATCTGCCGAAGCTGGGCTGGGTGCTGCTCGCCGGCGCCGGCGTCTTTTCACTGACGATGGGGGCGCGCCAGTCGATGGGCCTGTTTGTCGGCAGCCTGAATACGAGTACCGGCCTCGGGCTGGCGAGTGTCAGTCTGGCCTTTGCATTCGGCCAGCTCTGGTGGGGTTTGACGCAGCCGTTTGCCGGCATCGTCGCCGACCGCGTCGGCCCCGGGCGCGTCGTGGTTGTCGGCGTGCTGCTGGTGGCGATGGGCACCGCACTGATCCCCCACATGACGAGCACCGTGGGGCTGATTTTTGCGATCGGCGTGCTCGCTGCCGGCGGCGCCGGCATGGCCGGGCCGTCAGTGTTGATGGCCGCCACCACCCGCCTCGTTGCGCCTGAAAAACGCGCGCTGGCGACTGGCGTGGTGAATGCCGGCGGTTCGTTCGGGCAGTTCGTTTTTGCACCCGTCGCACAAGCGATCAGTGCCGCGGCGGGTTGGGCCGCAGCGGTGCAGTCGCTGGCGCTGTTCACGCTGCTGGCGCTGCCGGCGGCGTGGGTATTGCGCGGCCGTGCGCCGGCTGCTGGTGCCGCCACGGGTGCGGGCGCGCCCGGTGGTGTCGCCACCGCACCACGCGAAGGCACGATGGTGGCGATCCGCCGCGCGGTGTCCGACCGCAGTTTTCAACTCCTGGCCGCCGGCTTTTTTGTCTGCGGATTTCACGTCGCGTTTTTGGCCACGCACCTGCCGGGTGTCGTCGCCGCCTGCGGCCTGCCGCCGGACATCGGCGCCTGGTCAATTGCCATGCTCGGCCTGTTCAATATCGTCGGCAGCGTCGGCATCGGCTTTTTGATGGGCTACCGCGGTGGCCGCTGGCGGATGAAGTCGCTGCTGTCGTTGATCTACGTCATCCGCGGTGTCGCGGTATTGATCTTCGTGCTCGCGCCAAAAACCGCGACCGTGATGCTGGTCTTCGCCGCGGTGATGGGCCTGACCTTCTTGTCCACCGTGCCGCCGACGGCCGGGCTCGTGGCGAAATTTTTCGGCCCCGCCAACATGGCCACGCTGTTCGGCCTGGTGATGGTTACGCACCAGATCGGCGGCTTTCTCGGCGCCTGGCTCGGTGGCAAGGCTTTCGAAGCCACCGGCAGCTACGACTGGATGTGGTACGCCGATATCGTGCTCGCCGTGGCCGCGGCCTTGATCCACCTGCCGATCCGCGAGGCCCGCGCGCAGGCGCAGCCGGCTTGATCCGGTTGTCGGGTCAGGGCTTGTCGATGGCGCCTTGACGCGCGGCTTCGAGACCCGGCTGCACCGCGTCGCCATAAGCGTCTTTCCAGCGCTGCACGATCGGCGCGTATTCGTCCACGCGCGTTTCTTTCAGCCCGTCGGCGCCATGCCAGTTGGCGATGCGCGACTCGACCGCAAAGTGCGAGGTCGGCGTGATGGCTGACGGTTCGTCAAGACTGCCGACCGACAAATCGATGCGCGCGCTGCCGGCGTACTCAAAGCTCAGCGGCGTGCCGCAGTGGCTGCAAAAACCGCGGCGCGCGATCTTCGACGAGGCGTAATACGCGGGCTCGGCGGTGGTCCAGCGCAGCTCGCTCTTGAGCAGGTTGAAGTACGCTGCGCGGGTATTGCCAAACGCGCGCTGGCACATCGTGCAGTGGCAGTAGTAGCCCTCGCGCGATGCCGGTGCGGCTGCGTAGCGCACCTGGCCGCACAGGCAGCCGCCGGTCAGCGGTTCGGGAGCGGGCGGCGTCGGGGTGATGGATGGATTGCTCATGATGAAAGCTCCGGCATGGTGTAGTTCAAGGTCATGCGCCCGCCGTCGACGACGACGATCTCGCCGGTGACGTAACTGGCGGCGTCGCTTAGCAGATAAGCGGTGATATCGGCGATCTCTTCAGGCTCACCCAGCCGGCGCATCGGCGTGCGGCGCATGATGCGCGCCCGCGCCGCGTCGCTGCCGAGCACCGCGTTGCGCGCCAGCTCGGTGGCGATGGTGCCCGGCGCGACCGCATTCACGCGGATGCCGCGGTCGACCAGCGCCAGCGCCATCACGCGCGTGAGCTGGTTGATCGCGCCCTTGCTGGCGTTGTAGCTGGCGATCGTCGGGATCGCCATCACGCCGTTCACCGAGCTCATGTTGACGATCGCGCCGAAGCCTTTACCGCCGGCATTGTTGGTCATCACACGTGCCACCGCCTGGCCGACCAGGAAGGCACCCTTGAGGTTGACCGCGATCACCGCGTCCCAATCGGCTTCGGTGATATCGAGAAACTCCGCGGCCTTGAAGATGCCGGCATTGTTGACGAGTGCATCGACATGGCCAAACGCGGCGACCGTGGCGGTCAGCGCGGCATCGACCTGGGTTTTGTCCGATACATCGCAATGCAGGTAGAGCGCTTTGGCGCCTTCATCGCACAACTGGGCGGCGAGTTTTTCGCCAGCGGCGTCGGCCCGGTCCCACAGCGAAACCGCCGCGCCATCACGTGCCAGGCGCCGCGCGCAGGCTTCGCCGATACCCTGCGCGCCGCCGGTGATCACCGCGACGCGGCCTTCGAGATGGAACTGCACTTTTGACATCTTGGTGATCCTCGGCGGTCGGGCGTTTTTGAGTGCGACTCAGACCGGCTTGCGATCGAGCCAGACCGCCATGCCTTGCGCGTTGAGTTCGATATCGATCGCCAGCAGTTCGGCGACCTGCAGGCGGTCGAAGTTGCAACCATGTTCGGCGATGCGGCCGGCGTAGATGTCGAGCAGCCCGGCCTTCAACGCTTGATGCCGGTCGGCGGCGTCGCGCAGTTGCAGGCCCAGCGCCACCATCTGGTCGAGCTGGCCTTGCAACAAGTCGGCCAGCCGCTGGACGTCGGTGATCCGGCCATAGTGCGTCACGTACATGCAGGCCGGCTCACGAGCGAGCAGCCGCGTGATCGAGGTCTTCAAGGCGTCGGGCTCGAACTGCACCGGCGTTGATGTCGGCACGATCCACGCGCCGTGGGCTGCGGTATCGAACTCGCGGTAGCTCAGGCCGAAGGTATCGCCGGTGAACCAGCCGCGTGATGCCGCGTCCCAGATGCAGTGGTGGTGTTTGGCGTGGCCGGGGGTATCGATCAGCAGCAGCGGCCGGCCGGCCAGGTGCAGCGTCATGCCGTCGGTGGAGGTGTCCACGCGATGGCCATCGACACCGACGAGCTTGCCATATGAGCGCTCCATCTCGGCAGCGCCGTAGACCGCGAGCGCACCCTGGTAGAGCGCTGATGGGTCGATCATGTGGCGTGCGCCGCGGGGGTGCACGAGCATGCGTGCGGCAGGCAGTTCCTGCATCAACAGGCCGGCGCCGCCGGCATGGTCGAGGTGCACATGGGTCGGGATCACCCAGTCGACCGCATCGCGGGCCAGACCCAGCGCATCCAGCGCCGCCAGCAGCCGCGGCACTGCGAAGTTGGTGCCGGTATCGATGAAGGCCGCGCGGCCTGCATGCACGACGAGGTAGGCGGCATCGAAGTTGTCGCGCACAAAACCCGTGTCGACGGCATAGATGCCATGGTCACAGGGCTGGACAAAAGCTGGCAGGGTCATGACTTGATTCTAGGCACGCGGCAGCGACTGTTGGCAGGCCCTCGATTGCAGCGACAATCGATTTGGCCACCCCGCGTCCTGACACCCAAAGCTCTTCGCCAAAACAACCATGCGCATTGTTTGCATCGGCGGCGGCCCCGCCGGCCTGTATTTCGCGCTGCTGATGAAAAAGCTCGACGCGCGCCACGAAATCCGCGTTGTCGAGCGCAACCGCGCCTACGACACCTTTGGCTGGGGCGTCGTTTTCTCCGACGCAACGATGGACAACATGCGCCAGTGGGATACCGAGACCGCCGACGCGATCGAAGTTGCGTTCAACCATTGGGACGATATCGAGCTGCATTTCAAGGGCCACCGGATCCGCAGCAGCGGCCACGGCTTTGTCGGCATCGGGCGCAAGAAGCTGCTCAATATCCTGCAAGCGCGCTGCGAAGAAGTCGGTGTCGAACTGGTCTTCGAAACCGAGGCCGAGTCCGATGCGGCCTACGCCGACGCCGACCTCGTGATCGCCAGCGACGGTGTGAATTCGCGCATCCGGCAGAAGTACGCCGAGGTCTTCGAGCCCGATATCGTGACGCGGCCGAACCGCTTCATCTGGCTCGGCACGAAGCAGCTGTTTGACGCTTTCAACTTTCTCTTCGAGGATACCGAGCATGGCTGGTTCCAGGCCCATGTCTACAAGTTCGACGACCAGACCACGACCTTCATCGTCGAGACGCCGGAGTCGGTCTGGCAAGCGCATGGCCTGGACACTGCGAGCCTCGACGAGTCGATCGCCTTCTGCGAAAAACTCTTTGCGCGCCACCTCGGCGGCCATGCGCTGCTGAGCAATGCCCGTCATCTGCGCGGCTCGGCGTGGCTGAACTTCCAGCGTGTGCGCTGCAAACGCTGGTCGCATTTCAACGGCCACAACCATGTCGTATTGATGGGCGACGCGGTCCACACCGCGCACTTTGCGATCGGCTCGGGCACCAAGCTGGCACTCGAGGATTCGATCGAACTGACGCGCCTGTTCAAGGAACATGGCGAAGACATCCCGGCCGTGCTGGCGCAATACCAGGCGCTGCGCGAGGTCGATGTGCTGCGCTTGCAGAACGCCGCCTGGAATGCGATGGAGTGGTTCGAAGTGTGCGGCCAGCGCTACTGCGACCAGTTGCCCCCCGAGCAGTTCATGTACAGCATGCTGACGCGCAGCCAGCGCATCAGCCACGAGAACCTGCGCGTGCGCGACAAGGCCTGGCTCGAAGGCTACGAGCGCTGGTTTGCCGAGCGAGCCCACGCCGCGCACGACCCCGCGGCACTACCGACC
>JANOKR010000570.1:0-3466 GCA_031419315.1 Betaproteobacteria bacterium | reverse complement strand
ACCAGCTCGACCCCGAGCAGTTCATGTACTCGATGCTGACGCGCAGCCAGCGCATCAGCCACGAAAACCTGCGCCTGCGTGATGCCGGCTGGCTCGAAGGTTTCGAGCGCTGGTTCGCCCGCCGCGCCGGGCTGCTGGTGGCCGACGACGTGCATCCACCAAGTCCGATGTTCACGCCTTTTACGCTGCGTGGGCTGACCCTGAAGAACCGCGTCGTGGTCTCACCGATGGCGATGTATTCGGCCGACGACGGCCTGCCGAATGACTTCCACCTGGTGCACTTTGGCGCGCGTGCGCTCGGCGGCGCCGGGCTGATCTACACCGAGATG
Source organism: Betaproteobacteria bacterium (assembly GCA_031419315.1). Lineage (GTDB taxonomy): Bacteria > Pseudomonadota > Gammaproteobacteria > Burkholderiales > Burkholderiaceae_C > Rubrivivax. The sequence continues at coordinate 3,137 of JANOKR010000570.1, read as the reverse complement.
ACCTGCCCGTCGGCCGATGCCCGCATCACCACCGGCTGCGCCGGTTTGTGGACCGACGAGCAGGGCGCGGCTTGGGCGCGCATCGTCGACTTCGTGCACGCGCAGTCGGATACCAAGATGGGCATCCAACTCGGCCACGCTGGGCGCAAGGGCGCGACCTGCCTGCCCTGGGCGGGTGGTGGTGACGAGCCGCTGCCGGCCGGCGGCTGGCCGCTGTGGTCGGCCTCGGCGCTGGCCTATCTGCCGCACTCGCAAACGCCGCGCGAAATGACCCGCGCCGACATGCAGCGCATCACGGCCGACTTCGTCGCTGCCACAAAGCGCGCGGCGGCCGCCGGCTTCGACATCCTCGAGTTGCATTGCGCGCACGGCTATCTGCTGTCGAGTTTTTTGTCGCCGCTGACGAATGCGCGCAGCGACGAATTTGGCGGCGCGGTCGGCAACCGCGTGCGCTGGCCGGTCGAGGTGTTCAACGCGATCCGCGCGGTGTGGCCGGCCGAGCGTCCGATCTCGGTGCGGCTGTCGTGCCACGACTGGTATCCCGGCGGCAATACCGCCGACGATGCGGTGCAGATCGCGACGGCGTTCAAGGCCGCCGGCGCCGACATCATCGACTGCTCTTCGGGTCAAGTTGTTGCTGACCAAAAACCAACCTACGGGCGCATGTACCAGACGCCCTTTGCCGACCGCATCCGCAACGAGGTCGGAATTCCGACGGTCGCGGTGGGCTCGATCTACGAGGCGGACCACGTCAATATGGTCATCGCCGCGGGCCGCGCCGACCTTTGCGCCGTCGCCCGCCCGCATCTGGCCGATGCGGCGTGGACACTGCACGAAGCGGCGCGGATTGGCCACGACGGTGTTGCCTGGCCGGTGCAATACCAGTCTGGCCGCAGCCAGTATCAAACCAATCTCAAACGTGCCAAATCAGCGGCGTGAAGGCCTCTCATGAATGAAGACCGCCAACCCTTCCAGCATTACGCCGCGCGCCACTTTGGCTGGCGGTGCAGCGACGACGGCCGCGTCGCGACGCTTACGCTGAACCGGCCGCAGAAAAAAAACCCGCTGACTTTCGAGTCGTACGCCGAACTGCGCGACCTCTTTCGCGGCCTGGTCAATGCCAGCGATGTGCGCGCGGTGGTCATCGCCGGCGAGGGTGGAAATTTTTGCTCTGGCGGCGATGTTTTCGAGATCATCGAGCCGCTGACCAAAATGGCCGCGCCCGAGTTGCTGCGTTTCACACGCATGACCGGCGACCTGGTCAAAGCGATCAAACATGCGCCGCAGCCGGTGATCGTGGCCGTCGACGGCATCTGTGCCGGTGCCGGCGCGATGATCGCGCTGGCCGCCGACCTGCGTCTGGGCACGCCAGCGGCAAAAACCGCCTACCTGTTTACACGCGTCGGCCTGGCCGGCGCCGATATGGGCGCCTGCGGTTTGTTGCCGCGGGTCATCGGCCAGGGGCGCGCGGCAGAGCTGCTGTTCAGCGGCCGCTCGATGTCGGCCGACGAAGGCCTGGCCTGGGGATTTTTCAACGCACTGCATGCCGGCGATCAAGTTGTGGCGCGGGCTGAAGCGATGGCGCGCAGCCTCGCCGACGGCCCCTGGTTTGCGCATACCGTGACGAAGACGATGCTCAACCAGGAATGGGCGATGGGCATCGAGGAGATGATCGAAAGCGAAGCGCAGGCGCAGGCGCTGTGCATGCTGACGCAGGATTTCAAACGTGCTTTCCACGCCTTTGCGGCGAAACAAACACCGCGCTTCGAGGGCAATTGAGATGTCGATCGACAGCGCGCCGACCACTCCAACCGAAAGAAGCCGGATCACCGCGCGCACCGCACATCTGCATTTGCCGTTTTTCGACGACGGCCATCGTACGCAGGCGGCCGCGCTGGATACCTGGTGTGCGGCCCATCTCAAGCCCGGCGCACACCGCGATGTCGATGCCGCATGCCGCGCGCTGGTGGCGCAGCTCGGCGCAGCCGGGCATCTGAAATGGTGTGTCCCCGCGGCGTTTGGCGGCGCGCTGCCGGCGCTTGATTCACGCTCGCTGGTGGTCGCCCGGGAAACCCTGGCGCGCCACAACGGGTTGGCCGATTTTGTCTTTGCGATGCAGGGCCTGGGCAGCGGCGCGATCACGCTGGCCGGCGGCGACGCGCTGCGTGCGCAGGTGCTGCCCAAGGTCGCGCGGGGTGAATGGATTTCGGCCTTCGCGCTGTCCGAGCCCGGCGCCGGCTCGGATGTCGCGGCGATGGTCTGCAGCGCGCGCGACGACGGCGACGCCTGGGTCATCGACGGCGAAAAGACCTGGATCTCCAACGGCGGCATCGCGGATGTCTATACCGTTTTTGCGCGCAGCGGCGAAGCGCCGGGAACCCGCGGCATCAGCGCTTTTGTGGTCAACGCCGACACACCCGGATTGGAGATCGCCGAACGCATCGAGGTCATCGCCCCGCATCCGCTGGCGCGCTTGAGTTTCAACGCCTGCCGGGTGCCCAAAACGCAGTTGCTCGGCGCGCCCGGCGGCGGCTTCAAGTTGGCGATGCAGACGCTGGATATCTTTCGCTCGTCGGTCGCCGCGGCGGCTTTGGGTTTTGCGCGCCGCGCGCTCGATGAAGCGATCGCCCATGCCCGCCAGCGCAAGCTGTTCGGCCAGACGCTGGCCGACTTTCAGCTCACGCAAGCGGCGATCGGCGACATGGCGGCGCTGATCGACGCCGCGGCGCTGCTGACCTACCGCGCGGCGTGGTTGCGCGATACGCAGGGCCAGCGCACGACGCGAGAGGCGGCGATGGCCAAGATGGTGGCGACTGAAAACGCGCAAAAGGTCATCGACCGCGCGTTGCAGATGCATGGCGGGCTCGGGGTGCAGGTCGGCTCGGTGGTCGAGTCGCTGTACCGCGAGATCCGCGCGCTGCGCATCTACGAAGGCGCGACCGAGGTGCAGCAGCTCATCGTCGGGCGCGACCTGCTGGCGTCGCCGCCCGGCTGACTAACCCGTCTTTCTCAACTCACCGTTGCATTCCTGCAAATCGGCCTGTTTTGCACACGCAAGTGCTTGATCCGTATAGGCCCGGTTCGCCAAATCGCTTGTAGTGAAGACTTTGGTCGTTGCGGCCTGCTGGTCCGATTCG
>JANOKR010000569.1:0-1933 GCA_031419315.1 Betaproteobacteria bacterium | reverse complement strand
CTCCTTCGGTTGATCAATCAAACTTGACGTTGTTGTCGCGCACGGTGCTCACAAAACCATCGTGCTGCTTCTTGAAAAATGCGGCGAAGTCAGCTGCCGCCATGCCGTAACTCGAAAATCCCTGGCCGACGAGCTGGTCGCGCACATCCGGGCGTGCGAGGGCATTGCGCAGCTCCAGGCTGAGCTTGTCAACGATCTCGGCCGGCATCCCGGCGGGGCCAAAAAATCCGGCCCAGGGCGTGATCGTGAGTTTGCCGATGCCGAGCTCGGCGGCAGTGGGCACATCGGGCAGCAGCGGGCTGCGCTGTGGCAGCAACGTGAGCAGCGAACGCACCTTGCCGTCCTTGACAAAACCGGGGGTCAACGTACCGGTCGAAAACATCATGTGGATCTGGCCGCCGACGAGATCGGTCATCGCCTGCACATCACCCTTGTAGCGCGCGTTGACGACCTTGGCGCCGCGGGTGCCAAGCAACTGCAGCATCGCGAGTTCGGCGGCGCTGTTGCTCGACCCCGAGTTGTACTTGTCGGGGTTGGCCGCGACATGGTCGAGAAACTCGTTGAGGTTGCGCGACGGCAGGGTGGGCGAGACCGCCAGGAACATCGAAAACTCACCCGCGCTGCTCAAGGGCGTGAAGGCCTTGAAGGGGTCGTAAGGCGGGTTTGGCGTCGTCGTCGGCACCGCCACCATCGCGGTATTCGTGCCGAGCATGAAGGTGTAGCCATCGGCCGGTGCGCGGATCACTTCTTGCGAAGCGATGATGCCCTGCGCGCCGGGTTTGTTTTCGACATTCACGATCTGGCCGAACTGTGCGCCCAGGCCCTTGGCGATGATGCGCGCCATCACGTCGGCAGCACCGCCAGGGGCGAAGCCGACGATCAGGCGCAGCGGCTTGTTTGGATAGATAGCGGGCTGCGCCCAGGCCGGTGTGGCCAGAGCAGCGACTGCGCTCAGCGCCATGCGGCGGCTGAAGTTGGCGACGCCGTCGGTCGACAAGTTGTGTGTCGGCGGCGTGATTTCGGATTTGTTCATCGTTGAGGCTCCTTGGCGTCTGGCCGCACCAGCACCGCACCTTCGCGAAGCGGGCCAACATTGCGCCGGTAGATCTGCAACCAGCCGCGGTCGAACATCGGCGCGGGTGGGGTCCAGGCGGCGCGGCGGCGCGCGACCTCGGCGGCATCGACCTCGAGATCACAAAGGCGCCGGTCGAGGTCGATGGTGATGACATCGCCGTCGTGGACCAGCGCCAGCGGGCCGCCGAGCGCGGCTTCTGGCGACACTTCGGCGACCACCAGGCCCTTGCAGACCAGGCCCGAGAGATGGCCGTCGGTCAGCATCGCGACCTGCTCGCCCAAGCCGGCGCCGTCGATGGCGAAGACCACGCGCGAAGCGCCGCCGCCCATCGCCGGGCCGCCTTTGGCGCCGGCACCACGCATCACGACCACCTGGCCGGGTTTCACAGCGCCGGCCGTGATGGCGGCGATCGCGGCGTCGCTGGTGTCAAAACAGACCGCCGGGCCGCTGAAGCGGCGTGTTTTGCGCGGCGCGATGCCGGCCTTGACGATGCCGGTGTCGGGGCACAACGAGCCGCGCAGCACGACGATCGCCGGCCGGCTCGCAAACGGCCGCGCCATCGGCCGGATCGTCTCTGCGTCGCTGACCGTGAAGCCGTCGAGCTCTTCGCTCAAGCTTCGGCCGCTGACGCAGCGCGCGCTCACGTCGAGCAGCGGCTGCAACTGCTTGAGCACCGCGCGGGCGCCGCCAGCGGCTTCGAATGCTTCGATCGACTGGGTGCCCACCGGCCGCACCCCGGCGATCACCGGCACCGAGGCGCCGAAGTCTTCGAACATCGCATAGACATCGGCATCACAGCCGGCCTCGGTGGCCACCGCCTGCAAATGTTTGACGCAGTTCACCGAGCCGCCGACCGCG
>JANOKR010000568.1:0-8089 GCA_031419315.1 Betaproteobacteria bacterium | reverse complement strand
GCAGGCCTGCGTGCGCCACACCAACGAAGACAAGCCGGTCGAAATCGGCCTGCTGCAACGCGCCGCCACCGACGCCTACTTTGCCGCGCCGGGCGCACCGCTGTTCACACGCGCGCCGGCCACCGGCAAACGCATCGCGGTCGTCGGCGCCGGCCCGGCCGGGCTGGCCTGCGCGCATGGGCTGGCGCGGCGCGGGCATGCGGTGGTGCTCTTTGATGCGCGCGACAAGCTCGGCGGGCTCAACGAATTTGGCATCGCGGCGTACAAAACCGCCGGCGGTTTTGCGCAGCAGGAAGTGGCCTGGCTGTTGTCGATCGGCGGCATCGAGGTGCGCACCGGCTGCGCGCTCGGGGCCGAGATTTCGCTGGCCACGTTGCGCGCTGATTTTGATGCGGTGTTCATCGGCGTCGGCCTGGCGGGTGTCAATGCGCTGGGCATCGAAGAACCCGCCGGCGACGAGGTACGCGCGGCGGTACGCGCCGCGGTCGACTTCATTGCCGATCTGCGCCAGGCCGATGACTTGTCAGCGCTGCCGGTGGGCCGGCATGTGGTCGTCATCGGCGGCGGCATGACCGCGGTCGACGCCGCGGTGCAGTCGCGCTTGCTCGGCGCCGAGACGGCCACCATCGTCTACCGCCGCGGGCCGGCATCGATGTCGGCGTCCGGACATGAGCAGCAATGGGCGCAGACACATGGCGTGACGATCCGCCATTGGGCCGCGCCGCAGGCGGTGCTGGTCGAAAACGGCGCTCTGACCGGGATGCGTTTTGTCGGCACCGCGGTGCACGACGGCAAACTCGCGGAAACCGGCGAGCTGTTCACGCTCGAGGCCGACATGGTCCTGCGCGCCATCGGCCAGACCTATGTCGATGGCCCGCTCGGTGGTGCGCTGAAGCTCAAATCCGGGCGCATCGAAACCGACGCCGACCAGCGTACCAGCCTGCCCGGTGTCTGGGCCGGCGGCGACTGCTGCTTCGGCGGCCGCGACCTCACGGTCGAAGCGGTGGAACACGGCAAACGCGCCGCGATCTCGATCGACGCCGCGCTGGCAAAACCGGCAACCGCGGCGACGGCGGCAGCAGCAGCAGCAGCAAACAGGGGCGATTGAAATGGCCGATCTGCGCACCGATTTTCTCGGCATCCAAAGCCCCAACCCGTTCTGGCTGGCTTCAGCCCCGCCCACCGACAAGGCCTACAACGTCAACCGCGCTTTCGAGGCCGGCTGGGGCGGCGTGGTCTGGAAGACCCTCGGCGAAGACGGCCCGCCGATCGTCAACGTCAGCGGCCCGCGCTACGGCGCGATGCATGCCGGCGACCGCCGGGTCATCGGCTTCAACAATATCGAGCTCATCACCGACCGGCCGCTGCGCACCAACCTCGTGGAGATCGCCCAGGTCAAGCGCGATTGGCCCGATCGGGCGCTGGTCGTGTCGCTGATGGTGCCGTGTGAAGAAGCGGCCTGGAAAGCGATCCTGCCGATGGTCGAAGATACCGGCGCCGACGCCGTCGAGCTGAACTTTGGCTGCCCGCATGGCATGAGCGAACGCGGCATGGGCTCGGCGGTCGGCCAGGTGCCCGAATACATCCAGATGGTCACGGCCTGGTGCAAACAATATGGCCGGCTGCCGGTGATCGTCAAGCTCACGCCCAACATCACCGACATCCGCCAGCCTGCGCGCGCAGCCAAGGCCGGCGGCGCCGATGCGGTGAGCCTGATCAACACCATCAGCTCGATCATGGGCGTTGACCTGGAGCGCATGACGATGAGCCCGGCCGTCGACGGCCGCGGCTCGCACGGCGGTTATTGCGGCCCGGCGGTCAAACCCATCGCGCTGAATATGGTTGCCGAAATCGCGCGAGATGCGGCCACGCGTGGGCTGCCGATCTCGGGCATCGGCGGCATCACGAACTGGCGCGACGCGGCCGAGTACATCGCGCTGGGCTGCGGCACGGTGCAGGTCTGCACCGCGGCGATGGTCTACGGTGTCAGGATCGTGCAGGACATGGTCGACGGGCTCGCCAACTTCATGGACGAGCAGGGGTATGCGACGGTTGCCGCCTTCCAGGGCAAAGCCGTCGGCAGCGTCACCGACTGGCAGAACCTGAATCTGAACTACACCGAAAAAGCGGTCATCGACCAGAGCCTGTGCATCCGGTGCGGGCGCTGCCATGTCGTCTGCGAAGACACTTCGCACCAGGCCATCACGGCAACCAAAAACGGCGTGCGCTGGTTCGAGGTCAAGGACGACGAATGTGTCGGCTGCAACCTGTGCACGAGCGTGTGCCCGGTGCCGCAGTGCATCACGATGAAGCCTTTGCCGCCAGGCGAGATCGACGCCCGCACCGGGCAGGCGGTTTCAGCCGACTACGGCCCCTGGACACAACACCCGAACAACCCGATGCGGGCATGATTGCGCTTCGGCAAATTTGCAGGAGATCACGCCATGACTGAAGCCCTTTTGATCCGCGGCGGCACGGTGGTCAACGCCGACCGCGAATTCAAAGCCGATGTGCTGTGTGTCGACGGCAAGATCACCGCACTCGGCGCCGCTGCCGCTAGCCAGGCGCCGGCCGGCACGCAGACGCTCGATGCGAGTGGTCGCTATGTGATGCCGGGTGGCATCGACCCGCATACCCACATGCAGCTGCCCTTCATGGGCACCGTGGCGGCCGACGACTTCTTTACCGGCACCGTGGCCGGCCTGTCGGGCGGCACAACATCGATCATCGACTTTGTCATTCCCGACCCGAAGCAGCCGCTGATGGATGCCTTTCGCACCTGGCGCGGCTGGGCCGAGAAGGCCGCCAGCGACTATGGTTTTCACGTCGCCGTGACCTGGTGGAGCGAGCAGGTCCACGCCGACATGGGCACGCTGGTGCGTGAAGAAGGGGTGAACACCTTCAAACATTTCATGGCCTACAAAAACGCCATCATGTGTGACGACGAAACGCTGGTGAACAGCTTCAAACGCGCGCTCGAACTCGGCGCGATGCCGACCGTGCACGCCGAAAACGGCGAGCTCGTTTACCTGCTCCAGCAAGAGGTGGTCAAGATGGGCATCACCGGCCCCGAAGGCCACCCCTTGAGCCGCCCGCCGATGGTCGAAGGCGAAGCCGCCAACCGCGCCATCGCGATCGCCGATGTGCTCGGGGTGCCGATCTATATCGTGCATGTGAGCTGCATCGAATCGGCCGAGGCGATTGCCCGCGCCCGCGCCCGTGGCCAGCGTGTGTACGGCGAGGTGCTGGCAGGGCATCTGGTGATCGACGACAGCGTCTATCGCCACCCCGACTTCGCTACCGCCGCGGCGTATGTGATGAGCCCGCCATTCAGACCCAAGGCGCACCAGGAGATGTTGTGGCGCGGCCTGCAATCGGGCCAATTGCACACCACCGCGACCGACCACTGCGTTTTCTGCGCGCCGCAAAAAGCGGCTGGGCGCGAGTCGTTCACGCAGATTCCCAACGGCTGTGGCGGCATCGAAGACCGCCTGCGTGTGCTCTGGGATGCCGGCGTCAATACCGGCCGCCTGACCCCGTGCGAGTTTGTCGCCGTGACCTCGGCCAACTGCGCCAGGATCTTCAATATCTACCCGCAAAAAGGCTGCGTCGTCGAAGGTGCCGATGCCGACATCATGCTCTGGGACCCGCAGGCGACGAAGACCATTTCGGTCAAGACCCAGGTCAGCAAGGGTGACTTCAATATCTTCGAGGGGCGGCAAGTGCGGGGCAACGCCAGCCACACCATCAGCCGCGGCAAGCTGGTCTACGCCGACGGCGACATCCGCGCGGTGCAAGGCGCCGGGCACTACGTCAAACGGCCGGCCTTCGGTGCGAATTTCGACGCCGTGGCCAAGCGCAGTGCGGTGCTGGCGCCAACAGGGGTGCAGCGATGAACACCACGATGAATCCGATCACAACTTCGCCGGCCGCAACGGCTGCAATCGCCGGCCTGCGCATCAACGGCGAGCGCCTGTGGGCGAGCCTGATGGAGCTGGCGCAGATCGGCGCCACGCCCAAGGGTGGCGTCTGCCGGCTGACGCTGACCGACCTCGACAAGCAAGGCCGCGACCTGGTTTTGTGCTGGGCGCGCGAAGCCGGGATGGATATCACGATCGACAAAATCGGCAACGGCTTCATGCGCCGGCCGGGCCGCAACAACAGCTTGGCGCCGATCGTCACCGGCAGCCACATCGACACCCAGCCCACCGGTGGCAAATTCGACGGCAACTACGGCGTGCTCGCCGGCATCGAGGTTGCGCGCACGCTCAACGACCATGGCATCCAGACCGAAGCGCCGATCGAGGTCGCTTTCTGGACCAACGAAGAAGGCTCGCGTTTTGTACCGGTGATGATGGGCTCGGGTGTTTTTGCCAAAGCCTTCACCCTCGAACATGCCTACGCGGCGACCGACACCGAAGGCAAGACGGTGCAGGGCGAGCTGCAACGCATCGGCTACATCGGCGCGCAAGAGCCGGGTGACCACCCGATCGGCGCCTATTTCGAAACCCATATCGAACAAGGCCCGGTGCTCGAGGACCATGACATCACCATCGGCGTCGTCGGTGGGGTGCTCGGCATTCGCTGGTACGACTGTGTGGTCACCGGCATGGAAGCGCATGCCGGCCCGACCCCGATGGCGCTGCGCAAGGACGCGCTGCAAGTTGCGGCCAAGCTGATGCTCGAGGTGGTCGCCTGCGCCCACCGCCACCCGCCGCACGGCCGCGGCACGGTGGGCATGGTGCAGGTATTCCCGAACAGCCGCAACGTGATCCCGGGTTCTGTCAAATTCAGCATCGACCTGCGCAACGCCAACGACGCGCTGTGTGACGCGATGGATGCCGATATCCGCGCCGTGGCGGCGCGCATCGCGGCGGAGAGCGGCCTGCCGATCACGATCGAGCTGGTCTCGCATTACCCCGCCGCGCCCTTCCACGCCGACTGCGTGAACAGCGTCGCCGCCGCCGCGGCCAAGCTCGGCTACAGCCACATGCCGGTGATCAGCGGCGCCGGGCACGACGCCGTCTATATGGCGCGGCTGGCGCCGGCCGGCATGATTTTCATCCCCTGCAAGGACGGCATCAGCCACAACGAGATCGAAGACGCCAAGCCCGAACACATCACCGCCGGCTGCAACGTGCTGCTGCACGCGATGCTCGAACGCGCGGGTGTCGCGGGGTGATGGCCGGGCCCGTCGCCACAAACCAAGTCGCCCTCGGAACCCCCACGGCAACCGCAGCTGGCGCTTCGGTCGTCGAAGCCAAAAACCTCTCGCTGGTTTTCCAGACCGCCGACACGCCAGTCAACGCGCTGTCGAATGTCGACCTGACGATCTCGCGCGGCGAGTTTGTCGCTTTCATCGGCCCGTCGGGCTGCGGCAAGACGACGCTGATGCGTGTCATCGCCGACCTCGAGCAAGCCACTGCCGGCAGCATCACGGTCAACGGCATGAGCCCCGAGCAGGCACGTTTGCAGCGCGCCTACGGGTATGTCTTCCAGGCCGCCGCGCTCTACCCCTGGCGCAATGTGCTGCGCAACGTGATGCTGCCGTTGGAAATCATGGGCCTGCCCGCCGACGAACGCCTTGCGCGTGCCGAGCGCCAGCTCGACCTTGTCGGGCTCAAAGGCTTCGAACGCAAGTTTCCCTGGCAGCTTTCCGGCGGCATGCAGCAGCGGGTGTCGATCGCGCGCGCGATGGCCTGCGACCCGGCGCTGCTGCTGATGGACGAACCCTTCGGCGCGCTCGACGAGATCACCCGCGACCACTTGAACGAGCAGTTGTTGCGGCTCTGGGAGCGCACCGCCAAGACGGTGATCTTTGTCACCCACTCGATCAGCGAGGCGGTGTTCTTGTCCAACCGCATCGTCGTCATGAGCCCGCGGCCGGGGCGCATCCTGGAGGTCGTCTCGAATGACCTGCCCGCGGGCCGGCGGCTCGATATCCGCGAGACGGCGGAGTTTGCGGCGGTGGCGCACCGGGTGCGGGTGGCGTTACGGGCCGGGCACTCTTATGACGATTGAGGCCGCATCGCCGGCGTGGCTGGGCCGGTTCGCGACCCGGCGGGTGGTGCGTTTTGTTGGTTTGAGTTTGTTTTTGGACGGTGCCGGGTCTCGCCCCGGCGGGCGACCTACTTTCTTTGCTGGTGCAAAGATAAGTAGGCAAAGAAAGCACCTCAATACGATTTGGCTCGCTGGCCACGGGCGCTGCGCGCCGTGCGCATGCACAGGACAAGAATCGCGCGCATGGGCGCGCTCGAAGCCACATCGCATTGAACTGCGGGCTTTGCTCTTTGCCCGGACACCATCGCCGGTGCGGCGCGCGCCCATGCGCGCGATGTGCATCCCGACAACGAGCCGGAGCGAAGCGAGCGGCGACAGCGAGCGAGATCGTATTCAGGTGCTTTCTTGGGTTACTTTCTTTGCACCAGCAAAGAAAGTGACTCGCCCGCCGGGGCGAGACCCGGCACCGTCCAAATACAAACAGAAGACATCGAAGCGCATCACCGCGCAGGCACGGGCACAGGCATGCTGACCCGCACCCTGCACCGCGCAGGCCCGGTAATCACCGTCGTCGCCATCGCCCTGCTCGCCTGGTACGCCGCTGCAGTAGCCCTCAACGCCCCCCAAGTCACCGAAAGACTCGACAACCTCGGCAGCGTATGGACCTGGCAAGACCTGGTCAGCGCCGCCTGGGCGATGGAGCGCCCGGTGCTGCCGGCACCGCACCAGATCGCGGCGGACTTCTGGGCGGCAGTCTTCGAGCAGGAGATCGACAGCCCGCGCAGCCTGGTCTTCCACGCCGGCGTCACGCTGTCGGCAACGCTGCTCGGCTTTGCCCTGGGCATGCTGCTCGGCGTGCTGCTGGCGGTGGGCGTGGTCCACAACCGCGTGCTCGACCGTGGCCTGCTGCCGTGGATCATCGCTTCGCAGACGATCCCGATCCTGGCGATTGCGCCGATGGTCGTCGTCGTGCTCGGCAGCCTGGGCTACCCGCCGCTGGTGAGCAAGGCGGTGATCTCGATGTACCTGTGTTTTTTTCCGGTTGCCATCGGCATGGTCAAGGGCCTGCGCTCGCCTGAAGTTTTGCAGCTTGACCTGCTGCGCACCTACAGCGCCAGCGGGCCGCAGGTCTTGCGCCTGTTGCGTCTGCCGGCGGCGGTGCCGTTTTTGTTTGCCAGCGCCAAGGTCGCGATCGCCACCGCGCTGGTCGGCGCGATCGTCGGCGAGTTGCCCACTGGCGCGCAGGCCGGCCTGGGCGCACGGCTGTTGCAGGGCTCTTATTTTGGCCAGACGGTGCAGATCTGGTCGGCGCTGGTGATGGCCTCGTTGGTCGGCGTCGCGCTCGTTGCCGCAGTGGCGCTGGCCGAGCGCGCCGTGGCGCGGCTGATGGGCGGGCGGCCGGCCTTGGGGGTGGCAACGTGAAACGTGCCGGGGCGACGACTGCATCGACCAACACCGCGACCAACACCGCGACCAACACGGCGACGATCGTCGGCCTGGTGATGTTGCTCGCGCTGAGTTATTGGATGCTGGTGCAGGTGCACATGCCGGCGGCTGGCGACGTCGCACCCGGGCCCGCACCCGGTCCTGATTCACCGGCACTGTGGCTGGCGATCGCCGTCTGGGCGCTGGCGCTATGGTGGTTGCTCGACCGCCTCGCGCAGATCCAAACTCCGAAGTTGATGCGCCTGGCCGCGCCGGCCTTGCTTGGCGTCGGGCTGATTTTTTTGTGGGAGATCGGCGCCGTCGGCTGGGGTGTGCCTCGTGTGCTGTTGCCGGCACCGCATGCCGTCGGCGTGGCGCTGGTGGCGCGTTGGCCGGTGTTGTGGCCGGACTTCCAGCAGACGGCCATCGCGGTGCTCGCCGGTTATGTGGTCGGCTGCGGCAGCGGGCTGCTCGCGGCGCTGGTCGCCGACCGCTATGACGTCTTGAAGCGCGGCCTGCTGCCGCTGGCCGGGCTGGCCGGTGCGGTGCCGATCGTCGGCATCGCGCCGATCATGGTCATGTGGTTTGGCTTCGACTGGCACAGCAAGGCCGCGGTGGCGGCGATCGTGACGTTTTTTCCGATGCTCGTGAATACGCTGGCCGG
>JANOKR010000567.1:0-2171 GCA_031419315.1 Betaproteobacteria bacterium | reverse complement strand
GTCGGCACGCCGGCGGTGATCAGCGTGGCGTGCAGGTTGCCGTCCTTGATCTTGTCGACCGCCTGGGTGAACGACGACAGGTCTTCCTTGATGTCAGTGCGGCTCATGCCGTGCACCGCGAGCAGGTCGGTCAACAACTGGTACTGGCCCGAGCCTGGCGCGCCCGACGAAATCGACTTGCCCTTGAGGTCGCGCACGCTGTTGATATTGAAGTCGGCACGCGTGACGAGCTGCACCGTCTCGGGATACAGCGCGCCGAGTGCGCGCAGGTTCTTGATCGGCGCGCCGGCAAACTGGCCCTTGCCGTTGTAGGCCGCGTCGAGGATATCGGCGGCGACAAAGGCCGATTCGATCTCCTTGTTGCCGAGCAGCTTGGCATTGCCGACGGATGCGCCGGCGGCTTCGGCGGTGGCGCTGATCTTCTTGCCGTCAACGATGGCCTTGTTCGAGATCAGTTGCGCCAGCATGCCGCCGAGCGGGTAGTAGGTGCCGCCCGTGCCGCCGGTGGCGATGCCGAAGAACAGGCGCTGCTGCGCCAGCGCGGCGGTCGTGCTCAAGGCCATGACGGCGATCGCTGCGGCGGCAAATTTCCAGCTGAATTTCATTCGATGGCTCCGGTGGGATGGTGATGGGGTGGTGATGGCGTGGTGATGTGTCGCTGATGTGTCGCCGATGTTTTGACGAGGCGGTCACGCAGCGCTGGCTCGGGCCACGTCAACCGAGGTGCCGGCCAAAAAAGCGCAAGCTGCGGTCCCAGGCGATCTGCGCCCAGGCGGCGTCGTACTGGGTGATCGGCAGCCGCTTCGGGCCCTGTGCGGTTTCGTTGGCAAAACCATGTTGGGCCAGGTAACGGTGGCCGGTGTAGGCCACACCCGCGGCGCGCAGCTTGGCTTCGAGCGGCTCGACAGTGGCGATCGGGAACGGGTTGTCCTGCTCGGCCCAATGCGCCAGCACCGGCGCGGTGATCTTGCTCGCATCGACAAAGTCCAGCGGCGGCAGGCCATACCAGACCACGCCGGCATCGGCCTCGGGCACCATCGTCAGCGCCAGCACCGTCAGCGCACCGCCCATGCAAAAGCCGGTGATGCCGACCTTGCCGGCCGCGCCAACCGCACCGCCAGCGCCGGACTTGAGGTGTTGCACCGCGCCGCGCACATCCTGCGCCGCGGCATCGGCAAAATTGAGCGCGCTCATCAGGTGGTGCGCTTCTTCAGCGGCTACCGTTGATTTGCCGCGGTAGAGGTCGGGTACCAGTGCGGTGTAGCCAGCCGCCGCCAGCCGGTCGGCGACACCGCGGATCTGGTCGTTCAGCCCCCACCATTCCTGGATCACGACGACGGCCGGCGATCCCGCAGCCGCGCCTGAGTTAGCAAGGTAACCCTGAACATCCTGCCCGTCGGGGCGCTTGAAGCTGATCGTATTGCCCATGGTGACGACTCCTTGACGAGTGATCAAAACCGCGTTGCAAACCGCGCTGAAGTAGAGGCCAGCCAGCCGGCAGCGTCAAGCCGGGCATGCACTGGGGAATACGGCGGGGCACGCACCGGGCATGCACTTCGGCGACAGGCAGCGGCTATGCTCGCTGCGCCATGCCTGCACAGCGCTTCGACATCATCGTCATCGGCGCCGGGGTGGTCGGCACCTCGGTGGCTTACCACCTCGCCGCGCTCGGCGCGGGCCGGGTGCTGGTGCTCGACCGCGCGCAGGTTGGCGCCGGCACCACCGCGCAGAGCAGCGGCATCCTGCGCACCCACTATTCGGTGCCACAGAACGTCGATCTCGCGCGGCGCTCGTGGGCCGTCTTCGAGCGCTTTGCAGAGTACCTCGACGACGACGAGGCCTCGGCCGGCCTCGTCCGCTGCGGTTATCTGATCGCTGCGCCCGACGGGCCAAAACTCGAGCCGCTGCGCGCGGCCCTCGCGGGCCAGCAGGCGCAAGGCATTACGGTGCAGACGCTGAGTGCCGACGAAGCCCGGCAGCGCCTGCCGATCTGCCGTTTCGACGACGCCGCGCTGATCGGCTTCGAGCCCGAGGCCGGCTTTGCCGATGCCTACCTGGTCGCCACCGGCTTCGCGCGCGCCGCCCGCCGGCGTGGCGTGAAGATCATTGAAGGGGTCGAGGTCGAGCAGTTGCTGGTGAACGGTGGGCGGGTCAGCGGTGTCGAGACTTCA
>JANOKR010000566.1:0-6526 GCA_031419315.1 Betaproteobacteria bacterium | reverse complement strand
CGAAATCGCCTTGCTGAGGCAGAGCAAGCAGGAAATAGCGCAGCGCGTGGCTGAGGTGACGGCCCAACGAAAGGGCTGATCCGACATGCTGACCCGCATCCGCAATGGTCAGATGGTCGAGAAGAAGGTCGTGATGATGCCGACGTCCAAACTCAAGATTGCGATCGCGCAGGTCTTGAAGGACGAAGGTTATATCGACGACTTTCGCGTCCGCACCGACGACGGCAAAGGCGTCCTCGAAATCGCGCTGAAGTACTACGCCGGGCGTCCGGTGATTGAGCGCATTGAGCGCGTCAGCCGCCCGGGCCTGCGCGTCTACAAGGGCCGTGATGCGATCCCGCAGGTCATGAACGGCCTCGGCGTCGCGATCGTGACCACGCCCAAGGGCGTGATGACCGATCGCAAGGCGCGCGCCACCGGTGTCGGCGGCGAAGTGCTGTGCGTCGTCGCCTGATGAACTGAGAGGCAAACAAATGTCCCGCGTTGGAAAAATGCCGGTCGCCGTCCCCAAGGGTGTGGATGTGCAGATCTCGGCCAACCAGATCACCGTCAAAGGCTCGAACGGCACGCTGGTGCGCGCCGCCAATCCGCTCGTCACCGTGAGCAGCGATGCCGGCTTTCTCAAAGTCGCGCCGGCCAACGACAGCGTCGCCGCCGATGCGATGAGCGGCACGATGCGTGCGCTGCTGGCGAATATGGTCGAAGGTGTCGGCCGCGGCTTCGAGAAAAAACTCTCGCTCGTCGGTGTCGGCGTCCGGGCCCAGGCCACGGGCAGCAAACTGAATTTGCAGTTCGGGTTTTCGCACCCGGTCGTCAAGGACATGCCGGCCGGCGTGAAGGTCGAGTGCCCGACGCAGACCGAAATTGTCATCAAGGGTGCCGACCGCCAGACGGTTGGCCAGGTGGCCGCTGAAGTGCGCGCGATCCGCCCGCCCGAGCCCTACAAGGGCAAGGGCATTCGCTATCTCGGCGAGCGGGTCGTGATCAAGGAAACGAAGAAGAAGTAAGGAGCCAGACCATGCTGAACAAAAAAGACCAGCGTCTGCGCCGCTCGCTCCAGACCCGCGCGCGTATCGCGATTCAGGGTGTGGCGCGCTTGACGGTGTTCCGCTCCAACCTGCACATCTACGCCAGCGTCATTTCCGGCGACGGCTTGAAGGTCTTGGCAAGCGCCTCGACGGTCGAGAAGGAAGTCCGCACCGAGCTCAACGGCACCGGCGGCGCCGCCGCCGCGACGCTGATCGGCAAACGCATCGCCGAGAAGGCCAAGGCCGCCGGCATCGACAAGGTCGCGTTCGACCGTTCGGGCTTTGCCTACCACGGCCGCGTCAAGGCGCTGGCCGAGGCGGCGCGTGAAGCCGGCTTGCAGTTCTGACGCCACTGGGCACCGAAGGAATACCGAATCATGGCGAAGTTTCAACCCCGCGCGCAGACCGAAGGCAATGACGACGGCCTGAAGGAAAAGATGATCGCGGTCAACCGCGTCACCAAGGTCGTCAAGGGCGGCCGCATCCTGGGCTTTGCCGCGCTGACTGTTGTCGGTGACGGCGATGGCCGCATCGGCATGGGCAAGGGCAAGGCGCGTGAAGTGCCGGTGGCCGTGCAAAAGGCGATGGAAGCGGCGCGCCGCGGCATGTTCAAGGTCGCGCTGAACCGCGGCACGATCCACCACAACGTGATCGGCGAGCACGGTGCAGCCCGCGTGCTGATGGCGCCGGCCAAGCCGGGTGACGGCATCATCGCCGGCGGCCCGATGCGCGCTGTTTTTGAGGTCATGGGCGTGACCGACATCGTGGCCAAGAGCCTCGGCTCGACCAACCCGTACAACATGGTCCGCGCCACGCTGGATGCGCTGAAACACTCGACCACGGCGGCCCAAGTGGCGGCCAAGCGTGGCAAGACGGTTGAAGAAATCTTCAGCTGAACTGCACACGCCGGAGAACTCTGATGTCCGATAAAAAAACCCTCAAGGTCAAGCTGGTCCGCAGCCCGATCGGCTGCAGGTCCGACCATCGCGCCACCGTCGTTGGCTTGGGGCTGCGCAAGCTCAACAGCGAGTCGGTGCTCGAAGACACGCCGGCAGTGCGCGGCATGATCAACAAGATCGCTTATCTCGTGCAGGTGCTGTGATGGAACTCAACAACATCAAGCCCGCGGGTGGGGCCAAACATGCCAAGCGTCGTGTCGGTCGTGGCATCGGCTCGGGCCTGGGCAAGACCGCGGGTCGCGGCCACAAAGGCCAGAAGTCGCGCGCCGGGGGTTTCCACAAGGTCGGTTTCGAAGGCGGCCAGATGCCGCTGCAGCGCCGCCTGCCCAAACGCGGCTTCAAGTCGACGACGCTGAAGTACAACGCCCAAGTGACGCTGGCCGATTTGCAGCGCCTGGCCGCTGACGAAGTCGACGTGCTGACACTCAAGCAGGCCGGCCTGGTGGGCCAACTCGCCAAGATCGTCAAGGTCATCAAGAGCGGCGAACTCTCGCGCAAGATTTCCCTCAAGGGCATCGGCGCGACCGCGGGTGCCAAGGCGGCGATCGAAGCCGCCGGCGGCTCGATCGCCTGAGCGTTGACGCTCGGCAAAGCCAAAGCTCACCCAGGGAATCCGCTCCTCGTGGTTACTGCATCCAACAAGCTGGCCAAGACGGGCAAGTTCGGCGACCTGCGTCGCCGACTGGTCTTCTTGGTGATGGCCTTGGTCGTCTACCGCATTGGCACCCACATCCCGGTGCCGGGGATCGACCCTGACCAGCTGCAGCAGCTCTTCAAGAGCCAGAGTGGCGGCATCCTGAACCTGTTCAACATGTTCAGCGGCGGCGCGCTGTCGCGCTTCACCGTCTTTGCGCTGGGCATCATGCCGTACATCTCGGCGTCGATCATCATGCAGTTGATGACCTACGTCGTGCCGACGCTGGAGGCACTCAAAAAAGAGGGCGAAGCGGGCCGGCGCAGGATCACGCAGTACACGCGCTACGGCACGCTGTTTCTGGCGATATTCCAGTCGCTGGGCATCGCGCTCGCGCTTGAAGGCTCACCCGGCCTGGTGCTGTCGCCGGGGTTTGGCTTCCGCATGACCGCAGTGGTGAGCCTGGTTGCCGGCACGATGTTCCTGATGTGGCTGGGTGAACAGATCACCGAGCGCGGCCTGGGCAACGGCATCTCGATCCTGATCTTTGCCGGCATCGTGGCCGGGTTGCCGAGCGCAATCGGCGGCCTCTTCGAGCTCGTGCGCACCGGCGCGATGAGCACCTTTGCGAGCTTGTTCATCATTCTTGTCGTCATTGGCGTCACCTTCGCGGTGGTCTTTGTCGAGCGCGGCCAACGAAAGATACTGGTCAACTACGCCAAGCGCCAGGTCGGCAACAAGGTCTATGGCGGGCAGTCCTCACATCTGCCGCTGAAGCTGAACATGTCGGGCGTGATCCCGCCGATCTTCGCGTCGTCGATCATCCTGTTGCCGGCGACGATCGTCGGCTGGTTTGCCACCGGCGAAGGCCTGGGTTGGCTGAAGGACCTGTCGGCGGCGGTGTCGCCAGGACAGCCGATCTACGTCATGCTGTACGCGGCGATGATCGTGTTCTTCTGCTTCTTTTATACCGCGCTGGTATTCAACAGCCGCGAGACCGCGGACAACCTCAAGAAGAGCGGCGCCTTCATCCCCGGCATTCGCCCCGGCGACCAGACCGCCAGACATATCGACAAGATTCTCGGGCGCCTGACACTGGCCGGTGCGATCTACATCACCGCGGTCTGCCTGCTGCCCGAGTTCTTGGTCTTGAAATACAACGTGCCGTTTTACTTTGGTGGCACCTCGCTGCTGATCATCGTCGTCGTGACGATGGACTTCTGGGCCCAGGTGCAGAGTTATGTCATGAGCCAGCAGTACGAGTCGCTGCTGAAGAAGGCTAACTTCAAGGCCAGTTGAAGATCGAACGCGCTCTCGTGGGGCGCTGCAGAAACAAAGTCCGGTGCGGACGCAAGCCCGCAGCCATTGATCGCAAGGATTAGGAGAAGACGATGAAAGTCGCCGCTTCGGTAAAGAAGATGTGTCGCCACTGCAAGGTCATTCGCCGCAAGGGTGTGGTGCGCGTGATTTGCACCGACCCGCGCCACAAGCAGCGTCAAGGCTGAACTGATCGTTCTAGGAAGACAACACCATGGCACGCATTGCTGGTATCAATATCCCCCCGCACAAACACGCCGAGGTCGGCCTGACGTCGATCTACGGCATCGGCCGCACGACGGCGCAAAAAATCTGCACGTCGGTGGGCATCGCCTACTCGAAGAAGATCAAGGACCTGACCGACACCGATCTCGAAAAGATCCGTGACGAGATCGGCCGCCTGACGATCGAAGGCGACCTGCGTCGTGAGATGTCGATCAATATCAAGCGCCTGATGGACCTGGGCTGCTATCGCGGCATCCGCCATCGCCGTGGCCTGCCGGTACGCGGCCAGCGCACACGCACCAATGCACGCACCCGCAAGGGCCCGCGCAAGGGTGCCGCAGCGTTGAAGAAATAAGTCGCCCGACCCCGGTCGATCGACGCACTCGCTATAAAGGTTGGAAAAATGGCCAAGGCACCTGTCAATACCGCCGCGCGTCGCGTGAGCAAGAAGATCCGCAAGAACGTTGCTGACGGCTTTGCGCATATTCACGCGTCGTTCAACAATACGATCATCACGATCACCGACCGCCAGGGCGGCGCGCTGGCCTGGGCGTCGAGTGGCGGCCAAGGCTTCAAGGGTTCGCGCAAGTCGACGCCATTTGCGGCGCAGGTCGCGGCCGAAGTCGCCGGCCGTGCCGCGCAGGAGCAGGGCATCAAGAACCTCGACGTGCGCATCAAGGGCCCCGGCCCTGGGCGCGAGTCGAGTGTGCGTGCGCTGGCGTCGCTGGGCATTCGGATCAATTCGATCTCCGACGTGACCCCGGTGCCGCACAACGGTTGCCGGCCGCAGAAGCGCCGCAGAATCTAGTCCCCCCCGAAGCGCCTTCGGCGCCTCCCCCCGAGGGGGCGCCGTTGGCGGCCCGGCAAAGCCGGTTCCGCGACGGCCGCTTGGGGTTGTACTGCGGATGCAAGGAAGTTTGAAGCAGTTGTATTTTCATTTCGCAAGCCCACCGTCTGCGCAGGTATGACCCGCCAGACTCGCGCGGGCCGAGACGCCAAGGCGTAGCGGCTGCCGCGTCAGATTGATAAGGAAACGACAAGTGGCACGATATCTAGGACCCAAGGCGAAGCTTTCCCGTCGCGAAGGCACCGACCTTTTCCTCAAGAGCACACGCCGGCCGATCGCCGACAAGTCCAAGTTCGAGAGCAAGCCCGGCCAGCATGGCCGCACCAGCGGCTCACGTACTTCGGACTACGGCCTGCAACTGCGCGAGAAACAAAAGGTCAAGCGCATGTACGGCATTCTGGAGCGCCAGTTCCGCCGCTACTTTGCCGAGGCCGAGCGCCGCAAGGGCAATACCGGCGAGAACCTGCTGATGCTGCTTGAGTCGCGGCTGGACAACGTTGCCTACCGCATGGGCTTCGGCTCGACGCGTGCCGAGGCGCGCCAGTTGGTGTCGCACAAGGCGCTCACCGTCAACGGCCAGGTCGTGAACATCCCGTCGTACTCGGTCAAGGCCGGGGACACGCTGGCGATGCGCGAAAAAGCCAAGGCGCAACTGCGTGTCGCCGATGCGCTGAAGCTGGCCGACGGCGTCGGCATGCCGTCTTGGGTGCAGGTCGACATGAGCAAGATGCAAGGCGTCTTCAAGAAGACCCCCGACCGCGACGAATTTGGCGCCGACATCAAAGAAGCGCTGATCGTCGAGTTGTACTCACGCTGATCGTTCTACAAGCGCAGGTGGATGGCGTTGACACGCCGACCGTCTGCAAGGTTGTGCTTTGCCCGCCGGGCGTGAAGCCACAAAAACCACCCAGCCCGGCATGGTCCATCAGCCTTATCGGCGTAACGAGCCGAGGGTATTGAGAGGAACGAAGACCCGATGCAAACCAACCTGCTGAAACCCACCAAGGCCATCCAGATCGAGCCGCTCGGCGGCCACCGCGCCAAAGCCACGCTGGAGCCATTTGAGCGCGGCTACGGCCACACCCTGGGCAACGCGCTGCGGCGTGTGCTGCTGTCGTCGATGGTCGGCTACGCGCCGACCGAAGTCACGATCGCCGGTGTGCTGCACGAATACTCGACGATCGACGGCGTGCAAGAAGATGTCGTTCACATCATGCTCAACCTGAAGGGTGTCGTCTTCAAGCTGCACAACCGCGACGAAGTCACGCTCAGCCTGCGCAAGGATGGCGAAGGTATCGTCACTGCCGCCGACATCCAGACGCCGCACGACGTCGAGATCATCAATCCAGAGCACGTGATCGCCCACTTGTCGCAGGGCGGCAAGATCGACATGCAGATCAAGGTTGAAAAGGGCCGCGGCTATGTGCCGGGGACCATGCGCCGTTATGCCGACGAGCCGACAAAGTCGATCGGCCGGATCGTGCTGGACGCTTCGTTCTCGCCGGTCAAGCGCGTC
>JANOKR010000565.1:0-4603 GCA_031419315.1 Betaproteobacteria bacterium | reverse complement strand
CGGTCCAGTCGGTGATAAAGACCTTGTGGTCCTGCAACAGGCTGGTGACGGTATCGCGCAGCAATGTCGAGTGGTGCCCCGACAGCGGCGCGACGACCAGCACCTTTGGCTGGCCCTTCATGCGCGCCAACGCGGCGGGGTTGTCGGTGAAGCGTTTGAAGCGCAGCAGCCGGCAGAACGGCTTGTTCACCGCGACTTGCTCCTGCACCGCGATGTCGATACCAGCAACACGCGAGCTGGTGATCGCAAAGGGCGGCTTTTCGTATTCCTTGGCCAGGCGATGCGCCAGCCCCAGCCCGGCCGACATGCGCTGCGCCAGCGGCGCAGGGGTAAATGGCGACAGCGGGTGGTTGTAGAGCTTGGCCGCAGCGCTGGCGAACTCTGCAAACGGCGCCGTCAGCGCGCGCTGGGTTTCGTAGATCTGGTAGAGCATCGTGGCCTTTTTTAAGGTCGGCCGGTGCGGCCGGTGCCGTCTGTATTCACTATCGCATGCCCCACTGCTGCATTGCAGCAAAGAATACCCGGAATTCAGTCCTTCATTGCCGCAACCAGCGCAGAAACGACCGCACCGAGGTTGGCGTGATTCAGTGCGGCCACGCAGATCCGGCCGGAATCGACGCCGTAAATTGCATGCTCGCTGCGCAGCCGGTGCATCTGCGCCGCACTCAGCCCGGAGTAGCTGAACATCCCGCGCTGCTGCTTGACGAAGCCCATGTCGCGCGGCACGCCGGCCGCGCCCAAGCCGTCGACGAGCGCCTGGCGCATTTCGCGGATGCGCTCGCGCATGCTGCTGAGTTCGGCTTCCCACTGGCTGCGCAGCGCCGGGGTGGTGAGCACCGTGGTCACGATCTGCGCGCCGTGGGTTGGCGGGGTCGAGTAGTTCGAGCGCACGACGATCTTCAACTGCGACAGCACCCGCGCCGCATCGCCTGCGCTGGCGCAGATCACGCTCAAGGCGCCAACACGTTCGCCATAAAGCGAGAAGCTTTTCGAAAATGAGGTCGCGACAAAAAAGGCCAGGCCGGCGTCGACAAACTGCTGCACCGGCGCGCCGTCTGCGGCCAGCCCCGAGCCGAAGCCCTGGTACGCCATATCGAGAAACGCAACCAGGCCGCAGGCCTTGACGGCATCCACCACCTGGCTCCACTGGGCTGGCGTGAGGTCTGCGCCGGTCGGGTTGTGGCAGCAGGCGTGCAGCACGACCACGGTGCCCGCGGGAGCGGCGCGCAGCGCGGCGAGCATCGCGTCAAAGCGCACGCCGTGCGTGGCTTCGTCGTAGTACGGATAGGTCTCGACGACAAAACCGGCGTTGCCAAACAGCGCACGGTGATTCTCCCAGCTCGGGTCGCTGATCAACACTTTGGCGCCAGGGTTCAGGCGCTTGAGGAAATCGGCGCCGACCTTCAGCCCGCCGGTGCCGCCCAGCGCCTGCAGCGTGGCGACGCGGCCGCTCTTGACGACCTCGGATTCGGCACCGAAGACGAGCCCCTGCACCGCCTTGTCGTAAGCCGCGATGCCGTCGATCGGCAGGTAGCCGCGTGGCTTGGCGGCGGCAACCAGTTGCTGCTCGGCAGCGGCCACGCAGTCGAGCAGCGGCAGCTTACCGTTGGCGTCGAAATAAACCCCGACGCCGAGGTTGACCTTGTGGCTGCGTGGGTCGGCCAGATATTGTTCGTTGAGGCCCAGGATCGGGTCGCGGGGCGCCATCTCGACGCGGTCAAACAGGGCCATGCAGAACACTCCGGAACAAGGTCAATGGGGGCCGGCGGCCTGGGGCAAATGGGGCGCAGGCCTTAAGCTGGCGGGTTGCTTCGCTGCCGATGATTGCTGCCAACGTGCGCTGCCAACGTGCGCTGCCAACGAAGTGCCCCGATTCTAGGATGCCCACCCATGCACAAACTGACAGCGATCGCCCCCGAACCCGCACCCTACGCGGTGGCGGGTGAGCGGCCGGGTGTCGACGTTGGCACTGATATCGCGCCGGCCAGCGTCGGCCGGATGGTGTCCTTTCCGGATTCGCCGTTTCAACTTTTCCAGCCCTACCCGCCGGCGGGTGACCAGCCGACCGCGATCGACCAACTCGTCGAAGGCATCGAAGAGGGCCTGAGCTACCAGACCCTGCTCGGCGTCACCGGCTCGGGCAAGACCTTCACGATGGCCAATGTCATCGCCCGCCTGGGCCGGCCGGCGATAGTGTTCGCGCCGAACAAGACCCTGGCTGCGCAGCTGTACAGCGAGTTCCGCGAGTTCTTTCCGAAAAACGCGGTCGAGTATTTCGTCAGCTATTACGACTACTACCAGCCCGAAGCTTATGTGCCGCAACGCGACCTCTTCATCGAGAAGGACAGCGCGATCAACGAGCATATCGAGCAGATGCGCCTGAGCGCCACCAAGAGCTTGCTCGAACGCCGCGATGTGATCATCGTGGCCAGCGTCAGCGCGATCTACGGCATCGGCAACCCGGCCGACTACCACCGCATGGTGATGACCTTGCGGGTGGCCGACAAGCTCGGCCAGCGCGACCTCATCGCGCACCTGATCCGCATGCAGTACACGCGCAACGAGATCGACTTTTCGCGTGGCACTTTTCGCGTGCGCGGCGACACGATCGATGTCTTCCCGGCCGAACACAGCGAGCTGGCAATCCGCATCGAACTCTTCGACGACGAGGTCGAGGCGCTGTCGCTGTTCGACCCGCTGACCGGGCGTGTGCAGCAAAAGATTCCGCGTTTCACGGTCTACCCCAGCAGCCACTACGTGACGCCGCGCGACCGCGTCGTGGCGGCCATCGATACCATCAAGGACGAGCTGCGCACGCGCTTGGCCGAGCTCGTGGCCGCGGGCAAGCTGGTCGAGGCGCAACGCCTGGAGCAGCGCACGCGCTTCGACCTCGAGATGATGCAAGAGGTCGGCCACTGCAAGGGCATCGAAAACTACACCCGGCATCTGTCCGGCGCGCAGCCCGGCGAGCCGCCGCCGACCCTGGTTGACTACCTGCCGCGCGACGCGTTGATGTTCCTCGACGAAAGCCATGTCCTGATCGGCCAGTTCGGCGGCATGTTCAACGGCGACCGGGCGCGCAAGACGGTGCTCGTCGACTACGGTTTTCGCCTGCCCAGCGCGCTGGACAACCGGCCGCTGAAGTTTGAGGAATTCGAAACCAAGATGCGCCAGGCGGTGTTTGTCTCGGCGACGCCCGCGGCCTACGAAAAAGCGCATGCCGGCCAGGTCGTTGAACAACTCGTGCGGCCGACCGGGCTCATCGACCCCTTGGTCGAGGTGCGCCCGGCGCAGCGCCAGGTCGACGATGTCTTGCAAGAGATCCGCGAGCGCGTCGAAGTCAACGAGCGCGTGCTGATCACGACCCTGACCAAGCGCATGGCCGAGCAGCTCACCGACTACCTCAGCGACAACGGCGTCAAGGTGCGTTATCTGCACAGCGATATCGATACCGTCGAGCGTGTCGAGATCATCCGCGACCTGCGCTTGGGCCTGTTTGACGTGCTCGTCGGCATCAACCTGCTGCGCGAAGGCCTGGATATCCCCGAGGTCTCGCTGGTGGCGATCCTGGACGCCGACAAAGAAGGTTTTTTGCGCAGCGAACGCTCGCTGATCCAGACCATCGGCCGCGCCGCGCGGCATGTCAAAGGCAAGGCCATCCTCTACGCAGACAAGATGACCGCCTCGATGACCGACGCCATCGGCGAGACCGAGCGCCGCCGGGCCAAGCAGATTGAACACAACACCTTGATGGGCATCACGCCGCGCAGCATCAGCAAGGTCGTGCGCGAGATGATCGACGGCGTGGTCTCTGACAAGACCGCCAAGGACGACTTGAAAAACGCGCGTGCCGCGGCCGAGGTCGAGGCGATGAGCGAGAAGGACCTCGGCAAGCGCATCAAGCTGCTCGAAAAGCAGATGCTCGAACATGCGCGCAACCTCGAATTCGAAAAGGCCGCGCGCGTCCGCGATCAGTTGGCATTGCTGCGCGAGCAGGCTTTCGGCGCGCCGGGGCATGACCTCAACATCGTGCCGCTGGCCGCACCCCAGCGGCGTTGAAGTGGCGTTCGCGGTCATCGCGATCAGGCGCGGCAAACGGGCGCTCCGGCACCGGCGGCGGCATGCCCCGCCCAGGCGCGGGGTCTCTGCCCTTAGTTGAGCAAAACAGTCAACTTCAGCTATAGTTGACCAATCCAGTCGGAATCAGGTTTCAACCGGGGAATCCCTCGGTTTTCTGCCCAAGCAGTCGTCTTCACAACCGCCGCCCGTTGGGGCTGCCAGGAGTCTCTCGATGCGTCTGACCACCAAAGGCCGATTCGCCGTGACCGCGATGATCGACCTCGGGTTGCGCTCTACCAACGGCCCGGTGGCGCTGGCGGCGATCAGCCAGCGCCAGCAGATCTCGCTGTCCTACCTTGAGCAGCTCTTTGGCAAGCTGCGCCGCCACGAGTTGGTTGAAAGCACGCGCGGGCCGGGTGGCGGTTATTCGCTCGGCCGCAAGATGGCGGACATCACGGTGGCCGACATCATCGTTGCGGTCGACGAGCCGATCGACGCCACCGGCTGCGCCGGCAAGCAGGGCTGCATGGGCGAAGACACCGGC
>JANOKR010000564.1:0-2245 GCA_031419315.1 Betaproteobacteria bacterium | reverse complement strand
CCAGTTTGGTCTGGCCGAACTCGGCTTTGATCGAGGTCAATTCGTCACCGATGATGATCGAGACACGTTCTGGTTTGCCCAAGATGTCGAGCAAGTCCTCGATCTCGCCCATCACTTCTTTGTATTCGGCAACGATCTTGTCCTGCTCCAGGCCAGTGAGGCGCTGCAGGCGCATTTGCAGGATTTCGTGCGCCTGGGTGTCTGAGAGGCGGTAAAGCCCATCGTTGCCCATGCCATACTCTTTTTCAAGGCCATCGGGCCGGTAGTCGTCGGCATTGACCACACCGCCATCGGCGCGCGTGCGGGTCAGCATCTCGCGCACGAGCTGGCTGTCCCAGGGCTTGGCCATCAGCTCGGCTTTGGCGACTGGCGGTGTCGGCGCATTTCGGATGATGGCGATGAATTCGTCGATGTTCGCCAGCGCCACCGCCAGGCCTTCGAGCACATGGCCGCGTTCGCGCGCCTTGCGCAGCGTGAAGATGGTGCGGCGGGTGACAACCTCGCGGCGGTGCTCCAGAAAGACCTCGATCAGGTCCTTCAAATTGCACAACTTCGGCTGGCCGTTGATCAGCGCCACCATGTTGATGCCGAAGGTGTCCTGCAACTGTGTCTGCTTGTACAGGTTGTTCAGCACCACTTCGGGCACTTCACCGCGCTTCAACTCGATCACCACGCGCATGCCGGACTTGTCGCTCTCGTCCTGGATATGGCTGATGCCGTCGATCTTCTTTTCGTGCACCAGCTCGGCCATGCGCTCGAGCAGCGTCTTCTTGTTTACCTGGTAAGGGATCTCGTCGACGATGATCGACTGGCGCGCACCCTTGTCGATATCTTCGAAGTGGCAGCGCGCGCGCATGATGATCTTGCCGCGGCCGGTGCGATAACCCTCGCGCACGCCGTTGACGCCGTAGATGATGCCGGCGGTCGGGAAGTCGGGCGCCGGGATGATTTCCATCAACTCCTCGACCGTCGCCTGCGGCGCTTTGAGCAGATGCAGGCAGGCGTCGATGACTTCATTCAAGTTGTGCGGCGGGATGTTCGTCGCCATGCCGACCGCGATGCCTGCCGAGCCGTTGACCAGCAGGTTCGGCACTCTTGCCGGCAGCACCAGGGGCTCGCGCTCGGAGCCGTCGTAGTTGGGCCCGAAGTCGACCGTTTCCTTGTCGATATCGGCGAGCATTTCGTGCGCGATCTTCGACAGGCGGATCTCGGTGTAGCGCATCGCCGCCGCGTTGTCGCCGTCGACCGAGCCGAAATTGCCCTGGCCGTCGACGAGCATGTGGCGCAGCGAAAAATCCTGCGCCATGCGCACGATGGTGTCGTAGACCGCGGTGTCGCCGTGCGGGTGGTATTTGCCGATCACGTCGCCAACGATGCGCGCGCTCTTTTTGTACGGGCGGTTCCAGTCGTTGTTCAACTCGTGCATCGCAAACAGCACCCGCCGATGCACCGGCTTGAGGCCGTCACGCGCATCGGGCAAGGCCCGCCCGACGATCACGCTCATCGCGTAGTCGAGATAAGAACGCCGCATCTCCTCTTCGAGGCTGATGGGCAGGGTTTCTTTGGCGAACTGGGTCATGCGCGGGGCGGGACAGCGCAGGGCCGTCATGCATAGATGGGCTCGCTCGCCCAGGGGAGGGGGAGATTCTAAGCGTCGCGACTTGTCGCTATGGCGCAACAAGACGCGATGTGTCGCGCGTTGCAGGGGCCAAAATGCTGACGTGACGAAGCCCTATGGCACAATCATTTGTCGGAGGCAGATGCACGCGACAGCTTGTATTTGCTCGCACATTTCGCTCCGTTTTGGACGTAACGCAGACGACTGCGGCTTTCCTCGAGAGGAGAATCATGAAGAAATTGAATAAGGTGGCGGTGCTGTTCGCAACAGTCGCGCTTGCCGCCCCGTTGGCTGCTTTTGCTCAAGCCAAGACGATCGACAACTGGCGTGCCGCTGATGGCACGACTTGGAGAAACGGGAACGGCGAGCTCTGCTGGCGTGACGCCACCTGGACGCCCGCCACCGCCGCCGAGAAGTGCGATGGCGCTCCGCCGCCGCCGGCACCGGTCGCCGCTCCGGCTCCCGCGCCGCGCGTTGTGCCGCCGCCCCCGCCGCCGGCTGCGCCCCCGCCGACACCTGCCGCCGCTCCGGCACCGGCAGTCGTAGCACCCGCTGCACCGGCCCGCCCGACGAGCGAGAAAGTCACCTTCGCCGCCGACGCCTTTTTTGACTTCGACAAGTCGGTGC
>JANOKR010000563.1:0-7924 GCA_031419315.1 Betaproteobacteria bacterium | reverse complement strand
GCTTCGAGCGGCCACACCACGTTGACCTTGTGCAGGCGCAGGCCGATCGCATGGCAGGTCTCGACATCGAGCCCGAGATCGGCCAACGCCTGGCGCGTATCGTTGAAGGCCTTGCCGCTGGCGATGATGCCGAAGCGGTCGTTTTTGCTTTCGATGACGTTGTGGTTGAGCCGATTCGCGCGCACATAGGCCAGCGCGGCGTACCACTTGTAGTCCATCAGCCGCGCTTCCTGGTCGAGCGCGCCGTCGGGCCAGCGGATCTGCAGGCCGCCGGCGGGCATCACAAAATCTTCGGGCAGGATGATCTTTACGCGGTCGGGGTCGACCGACACCGAGGCCGACGATTCGACCACTTCCTGGATCGTCTTCATGCCCGACCACAGGCCCGAGAAGCGGCTCATCGCGATCGCGTGCAGCCCCATGTCGAGGATGTCCTGCACGCTGCTCGGGAAGAACACCGGCAGGCCGCAGGCCTT
This sequence comes from Betaproteobacteria bacterium, assembly GCA_031419315.1. Classification (GTDB taxonomy): domain Bacteria; phylum Pseudomonadota; class Gammaproteobacteria; order Burkholderiales; family Burkholderiaceae_C; genus Rubrivivax. The sequence continues at coordinate 7,448 of JANOKR010000563.1, read as the reverse complement.
GAAGATGTGGTCGCTCTGGTGCGCCGCGGTGCTGCTCTTGGCGACATGGTCGTCGCCGGCAATCGCGATCACGCCGCCATGTTTGCTGGTGCCGGCCATATTGGCGTGTTTGAAGACATCGCTGCAGCGGTCCACCCCCGGGCCCTTGCCGTACCAGATGCCAAAGACGCCGTCGTATTTGTTCTCTTTCGGGTACAGGTCGAGCTGCTGCGTGCCCCAGACCGCGGTCGCGCCGAGCTCTTCGTTGACACCCGGCTGGAACACGATGTGATTCGCGGCGAGGTGTTTTTTCGCTGCCCACAGCGCCTGGTCGTAGGTGCCCAGCGGGCTGCCGCGATAACCGCTGATGAAACCGGCGGTGTTGAGGCCGGCACGTGCGTCACGCTGGCGTTGCAACATCGGCAGCCGCACCAGCGCATGCACGCCGCTCATGAAAGCCCGGCCAGCATCGAGGGTGTATTTGTCCTCCAGCGTCGCGGTCTCGAGGGCTTTGCGCACATCGTCGGGCAGCGGTGCATTCATCTCGGAGTCTCCGGGCGTGTTTCAGGCGAACTGCGGGGGGCAGGGTGCGCGCAAGTTTAGGCGTGGTCGCGATGTATGTCTTTTCTTCTGCTGCCTCAAAATCGACCCTCGAAGAAACGATCTGCCGAAAACCTGGGTTCGAAAGAAACGATGACGCCAAAAAAGCCAAATTCAGGGAAAGCCCTCGTGCGTGCGGCAGCGCCAGCACGCGCCGCCGCGTCCAGCACGGCGGCGGCGCCAACCGCGGCCGCCACGCCAACCGACGACGCGCCGCATGGCGCCGCGCTCGACCGCTATGACCTCGCGATCCTGCGCGAGCTGCAGGCCGAGGCACGCTTGACGAATATCGAACTCTCCGCCCGCATCGGCCTGTCGGCCGCACCGACCTGGCGCCGTGTGCGCTGGCTCGAGGAGCAGGGTTACATCACCGGCTACCGGGCACAGATCGACCGCCGCAAGATCGGCCTGGGCGTGCTGGCTTTTGTGCGCGTTGACGCCGACCGCAATACCGGCAGCGCGACGCGCGAGCTCGAAGACGCGATCCGGCGCTTGCCCGAAGTCATTGCCTGCCACTACATCAGCGGTGCCGGCACCTTTGAGCTGCAAGTCATGGTCACCGACCTCGATGCGTTTTCGCGCTTCTCGATCGAGACCCTGCTCAACCTGCCCAATGTGAAGGACCTGCACACCAGCTTTTCGCTGGGCGAAGTCAAGTCCGGCGGCGCCCTGCCGCTGCAGCATCTGGCCGCCGCGCGTGGCGAGAATCGGGGCTGATGGCGTGGTGGCGACAGGAGTACGCTCCGCCCCGCCGATGACCGCGCTGCAACCGACCCTGACCCGCCGCCTGCTCGATGTGCTGCTGACCACCGAGCCGGCCCAGAGCACCCGCCTCGCACAGGCCGGGTTGTCGATGTTGGTGATGGCCGCCGGCGTTGCCGGCATGCACTATTTTGTCTATGCCGGCGTCGCCCCGGCGCGGCCGGTGACCTGGTGGACGCTGGTCTGCGTGGCCTTTTTGGTTGGCACTTTCACGCTCATCCGCAGCGGTTGGTCGCGGCGCTTCGAAGACGCTTCGCTGGTCGTGCCGCAGATGGTCTGCTCGATCACGCTGGCGGCCTGGGCCTACACCCTGCTGGGCAGCGCGCGCGGCGCGGTCTTCCCGATCCAGATGGTGATCCTGATGTTCGGCCTGTTCGCCGCCACGCCGCGCCAGATGGCCTGGATCAGTGTCTACGCGGTGTTCATTTTCGGCCTCGTGATGCTGGTCATGGCGAGTATCGCGCCGGCGACCTATCCGCCGGCGCTCGAACTCGGCCACTTCATCATCGTCGCCACGATGATGCCGGCGGTGTCGATCCTGGCCGCGCGCCTGAGCCAGATCCGCCACCGGCTGCGCATGCAGCGGGTCGAGCTCAAGCACGCGCTGGCGCGCATCGAAGAACTCGCCACCCGCGACCCGCTGACCGGCCTCGTCAACCGGCGCCACATGCAGGAGCTGGTCGAGCGCGAACGCCAGCGCAGTGTGCGCAGCGGCCATGTCTTTTGCCTGGCGATGTTCGACATCGACCGCTTCAAGGCGGTCAACGAACGCTTTGGCCTGGGCGCTGGTGATGAATTTTTGCGCCTCTTTGCCCGTGAAGCACTGGTCGCCGTGCGTGTCTCGGACCGCCTCGGCCGCTGGGGCGGCGAATCGTTTCTGCTCATGCTCACCGATGCCCGCGCAACGCTGGCGCGGGGTGGTGTCGAGCGCCTGCGCGAACGTGTCGCCGCGATCGTGATGCCTGCCGGCGCTGAAGCCGTGCGCATCACGGTCAGCGCCGGCCTCACCGAACACCATGCCGGCGAGTCGGCACAAGCCGCCATCGACCGCGCGCAGGCGGCGCTGCGCGACGCCAAGCAGCAGGGCCGCGACCGGGTGGTGGTGGCTTGACAGGGCGCCTGCCCCCCGCCCACGCCCTGCTCGCGTTGGCCGTGGTCGCGGTCTGGGGCACCAACTTCGTGATCGTCAAGACGGCGCTGGCGACGATGCCGCCGCTGCTGATGGCGACGCTGCGGTTTGTGCTCGCGGTATTGCCGGCGATCCTGTTCCTGCCGCGGCCGGCGGTGCCCTGGCGCGAACTCGCGACGTATGGTGTGCTCATCGGCGCGGGCCAGTTCGGCCTGATGTTTTTTGCGATGGACGGGCTGATCTCGCCCGGCCTGGTCTCGCTCGTGATCCAGACCCAGGTCTTTTTCACGATCGCGTTGTCGATGCGCCTGCACCACGAACGGCTGCTGCCGCTGCAATGGCTGGCGCTCGCGCTGGCCGCGGCGGGCCTGCTCACGATTGCAATCTTTACCGATGCCAGCACGACGCCCGCCGGGCTGGCGATGGTCTTGACCGCCGCGCTGTGCTGGGCCGCCGGCAACCTGGTCGCCAAGCGTGCCAGCGGCGTGAACATGCTCGCCTACGTCGTCTGGGGCAGCCTGTTTTCGGTGCCACCGCTGCTGCTGATGTCGCTGCTGGTCGAAGGCCCGGCCGCCATCGGCGCCGCGCTGCAATCCGCCGGTTTGGGCGTCTGGGCCGCGGTGTTGTGGCAGGCGCTGGGCAACACGCTGTTTGGTTATGCCGCCTGGGGCTGGCTGCTCGCGCGCCACCCCGCGGCAACGATCACGCCAATGGCGCTGCTGGTGCCGGTCTTCGGCCTGGCCAGCGCCGCCATCTGGCTGGCCGAGCCGCTACCGGCCTGGAAACTCGTCGCCGCGGCATTCGTCATCGGCGGCCTCGCTCTCAACCTGCTCGGCCCGCGCCTGCGCCTGCTTTTTGCGCCGGGTTGATCAACCGGCAACGCTGATGTGGATCCTGATTCTCGAAGCTCTCGGCGCGCTGGCGCTGCTCGTGCTCATCGTCTGGTGGACGATGTTCAGCGGCCGCCGCGGTGGTGAACGGCGCGACGACCAGGATTGAGCGGCGCCTTGCACAGCGCCCGTCGCGCCTCACCCTGAAGGCCAGGCCCGCGGCGGTGGCAATACAAAGGTCAGTGGCCGCGTCCACAGCCGGCGCCGGATGGCGCGGGCGATCTGGGCGCGCTCGCGCAACTGCACACCGCGCGCGCGCAGCGCGACCTTGAACGCGAGCCAGAAACTGACGCCGACATTCAAGATCCCGGTGGCCGCAATGCCGGCCACGCACCACCAGAATTCGGCGCTCTGCAAGACCGGCCAGCCGAGCGCGCCCAAAGCGGCGGCGAGCTGGCCGGTGCCCAGCGTGACATGCCGCACCTCGACCGCCGGGCCGACAAAATCGATCAGCACCGGCACCAGCCCGAGCATCAGGCCCAGCGAGATATTGCCGGCCAGCCCGCTGATGTGGCTGCGCCACCAGCGCGCCCAGCGCTGCGCCCGGTTGGCGCCCAGGCGCGCCTGGATGCGCGGGTTCCAGGCGATCGCGCTGTCGAGCCGGTGCAGCACGAACCAGTTTTCCACCCAGCCGGCGATCAGCGAGCTGGCGAACAGCAGCACGCCGGTGAAAGCCGCAAACAACGCGGTCGGCCCGAGCAGGGTCAGTGTCTCGAGCACATGCATGGCTTCCGAGGCGCCGACCAGCGGCGCGCCCCAGACCGCCTGCGCCAGCCACTGCGCCAGCAACACGAGCGGGAAACACATGGCCAGGTTGCCCACGATACCGGCCACTTGCGAGCGGATGAGGTTGGCAACCTCGTCGACAAAAGACTCGACCGCAGCGTCGCCTTCGGTGGCGCCGCCACGCACTTGCGCCAGCGTGGCAGCCAGCGCTGGCGCGGTCATCGCCGGCTGCTTGGTTGCCACTGTCCAGTGCAGCAGCATGATCACGACAAAACTCGTGGCGTAGTTGGCACCAGCCCAGAAGCCGCCCCAGAAAGCCGACAGCCCGAGCGCCATCACCGCAAATTTGCCGAAGGTGGTGAGCGCGATGACCGCGCCGCCGCCGGCCGCGGCGCGCAACATCGCGTGGTACTCCTCGTGGCTGCGGGTGATGTAGTGCTCGCCGGTTTCGGCGCTGCGTTCGGCGACCTGGCGCGCGAGCTGCGTGCCGTGTTGCGCAAACAGCGCGCGCAGGCTGCGGCGTTGTGCGTGCACCGTGACCAACGCGTGCAGCAGCCAGCGCGCCTGGTCCGCGGCATCAGCGGTTTCGCCCGGTGCGTGCTCGGCGAGCAGGGTGTCGAGCAGCAGCTCGACACGTTCGGTGCGGGCGCGCAGTTGATCGGCCTCGAAGACGATGTGCAGCGAGACACCAAACTCCTCGAGGTGCGCGGCGACCGTTGCCGCAGCGCGCCGACAGGCGTCGAGCAAGGCGCGCAGGAAATTGACCTCGCGCTGCAAGGCGCCCGAGTCGGCGTCGAGCATCGCCGCGCGGACCCGGCTGGCGGCCGCAGCGAGCTGCATGAAGGGGTCGCCGACCAGCGCGGCGTCGGTCATCCGCAGGCGCAGCGCGCTGCCAAAGCCGGCGGCGCGCACCGCGCTGCACAGGAACGCCACCGCGTCGAGCATCGCCTCGCGCCAGCCCTCGGCCGGCCACAGCGCGGCGATGCGCGCCAGCGTCGGGCCGTCGATGCGCGCGATCCAGGCCGTGTCAGCAGGCTCGAAGAGCAGCGCAAAAAGTTCGGCCAGGCTGGGTGTGTCGGGGGTGCCGGGCAGCAGGTAGCTGCGAACCCGCTCCATCAATTCGCTGGAAAAAGAGGCGCGTGGCGCAAAGCCGAAGTCGGCAAACAGCGACACCACATCGGCGCCGCGGGCGATGCTGCCGACCACGCCCTGCACCGCGGCGCGATGGGCTTCGTGGCGCTCGAGCACCTGGCAGAGCTGGCGCAGTCGCAAGACCGGCGTTGGCGTGGTTGCCTCGCCGGGGCTGCGCTTGTCGTCTTGGTCGTTGCTCTGGTCGCCGCCGGCTTGCCTGCTGCTGCCCTCGTGGCGCAGCCATTCGAGCAGATGCACCGCCCACAGATGGCGCTCGACGCGCGGCGCCGCCGGGTCGGCGGCATTCAACAGCGCGGTCAGGTCCCAGCCGGAGGCCAACGCGACCTTGGTCTTGATCTCGCGCGCAGCTCAGTGCAGCGCCTGCGGGCGCGCCAGCACAAACAGCGGCACCGCGGCATCGAAGGGTTTTGCGTCTTCGGTCATGCAGAAGAAGGTACCGTGCATCGTGCCCTGAGGCGTATCGATGCGTGTCCAGCTGGTGTACTCAAATTCCTCGCCGGGTTTTAGCAAGGGCTGGTGGCCGACAACCGCCAGGCCGCGGACTTCTTCGGTGCGGCCGTGGGCATTGCTCACCAGCCATTGCCGGGCGACCAGCTGCGCGGCGATATCGCCGGTGTTGCGGATCGAGACGGTGTACGCAAAAGCAAACGGCCCGTCGGGCAACTGGCTCTTGTCGGGCAGGTACTGCACCCGCACCGTGCAGGTGAATTCGGGGCGGGGCGTGGTTGCAGTCATGCCCGATTCTAGAATCGGTGTGATGCACATGTCCGCTACACCCGCCACACCCACCCGCCCCGCCCTGATCGCGCCGTCGATCCTCTCGGCCGACTTCGCCCGCCTCGGCGACGAGGTGCGCCAGGTGCTTGCCGCCGGCGCCGACTGGATCCACTTTGACGTGATGGACAACCACTATGTGCCGAACCTGACCTTCGGCCCGATGGTCTGTGCAGGCCTTCGCAAACACGCCGTCAAGCCCGACGGCAGCGCGGCGGTCATCGACGTGCACCTGATGGTGCAGCCAGTCGATGCGCTGGCATTGGCCTTCGCCCAGGCCGGCGCCGATGTCATCAGCTTCCATCCCGATGCCAGCACACATGTCGACCGCACGATCCAGTTGATCTCCGGCGCCGGCTGCAAGGTCGGCCTGGTCTTCAACCCGGCAGCGCCGCTGGATGTGCTGGAGTGGACGCTCGACAAGATCGACCTGGTGCTCATCATGAGCGTCAACCCGGGCTTTGGCGGCCAGAGTTTTATCGACGCCAGCCTGCGCAAGGTCGAGCAGGTGCGCCGGCTGATCGACACTGAAACGCAGCGTTCGGGCCGCCAGATCAGGCTCGAAGTCGACGGCGGCATCAAGGTCGACAACATCCGGCGTGTCGCCGATGCCGGCGCCGACACCTTCGTCGCCGGCAGCGCGATCTTCGGCCAGCCTGACTACGCCGCGGTGATCGGCGCGATGCGCACGCAACTTGCTGCTTGAGTGCCCACCACTATCATCGGCGCATGTCTGTGGCCGCCCTTCGCCTGGCGTTGATCGTGGTGCCGGTGATGGTGCCGGTGATGGCGCCGATGATGGCGCTGGTGCTGACGCTGCTCAGCGCCAGCCCAGCCTGGTCGGCGCCCAAACCGCTGGTCTATTGCGCCGACGCCAGCCCAGAAGGATTTGACCCCGGCCTCTGGGACAGCACCAGCACCAGCAACGTCACCAGCCAGCTCTTCGAGGGACTGGTCGACCTCAAACGGGGCGGCACCGAGATCGTGCCCCAACTCGCCACCGCATGGGCAGTCTCGGCCGATGCCAAGACCTTCACCTTCACGCTGCGCCGCGGTGTGAAGTTCCACACCGCGCCCTATTTCACACCCACGCGCGAATTCAACGCCGACGATGTGCTGTTCACCTTCGGCCGCTTTTTCGACTCCCAACATCCGTTCAATGTCGCCTTCCCGGCGACCTTCGTCTACCCGCAGAGCCTGGGCCTGGCGCAGATGGTCGCCGGCATCGACCGACTCGGTGACCACCAGGTTCGCTTTCGCCTGAGCAGCGCGAATATCACTTTCCTGTCGATCCTGAGCGGCGCTTTTGCCGGCATCCATTCGGCCGAATATGGCGCGCAGCTGCTCAAGTCCGGGCGCGCCAGCGCGATCAACAACCAGCCCGTGGGCAGCGGGCCGTACCGCTTCAAGAGCTACAAAAAAGACGACGTGATCCG
>JANOKR010000562.1:0-2968 GCA_031419315.1 Betaproteobacteria bacterium | reverse complement strand
CGCGCAACGCCTTCCGGCGTTGCACGTCCGGACTCAGCTATTCCAGATGACCTTCTTGCGCGCGCCGACCCACTTTTCGTAGTTCGCCGCGAACAGGTCTTCGATCTTGTTGCGCTTGACCTTGAAGGTCGGCGTGATGAGATCGTTTTCGACCGTCCAGGGTTCGGTCATCACGACCAGGCAGTCGAGCTGCTCGTGCGGGTCGAGGGTCTCGTTGATCGTCTTCAGGTGGGCGGTAAACGAGGCTTCGAGCTCGGCCTTGCCAGCCGCATCACGCGACTTCGCGGCGCCGTCCGGATTGAGCATCAGCAGCGCCAGCGGCTGGCCCAGGTTGGCCCCGGTGACGCAGCAGGCTTCGACGGCCTCGTGCATCACGAGCTTGTCTTCGATCGGCGCCGGCGCGACATATTTGCCCTTGCTGGTCTTGAACAGGTCTTTCACGCGGCCGGTGATCTTGAGGTTGCCCTCGGCGTCGAGCGCGCCCTTGTCGCCGGTGTGCAGCCAGCCGTCGGCAGTGAACGCGTCCTTGCTCAACTCGGGCTCTTTGTAGTACCCGAGCATCGTGCACGGCGACTTGACCTGGATTTCGCTGTTCGCCGGGTCGAGCCGGCTTTGTACGCCGTCATAGGGCAGGCCGACCGTGCCGGGGCGTTGTTTGCCGGGCAACGTGGCGTGGCTGATGCCGCAGTTTTCGGTCATGCCGTAGACCTCGACCAGGTCCAGGCCAAGCTTGTTGTACCAGCGCAGCAGGTCCGGTGGCATCGGCGCCGCGCCACCGGCGGCAAAGATGCATTCCTGCAGGCCGAGTGCGGTGAGGATCTTCTTGCGCACGATGCCGCCCAGGATCGGGATCTTCAACATCCGGTTCAGCTTGGCCGGGGGCATCTTCTTGCCAATGCCCTGCTGGAATTTGACCCACAGCCGCGGCACCGAGAAAAAGACCGTCGGCCGCGCGCGCTGCAGGTCGGTCGTAAAGGTGTCCAGGCTCTCGGCAAAAAATACATGCATGCCGGTGGCCAGTTGGCCATGCTCGACCAGGGTGCGCTCGGCGACATGCGACAGCGGCAGATAGCTCAGCATGCGCGCGCTCTGGTTGATCGCCGGGATGCGTCGCAAGCCCGCCTGCACGCCCCAGGCATAGGTGCCAAAACTGTGCATCACCCCCTTGGGCGCGCCCGTGGTGCCCGAGGTGTACATGATCGTCGCGAGGTCATCGGCGGCACGCACCGGGTTGCCCTGCAGCGGGGCAGTCTTGGCGATGATGTCGTCCCAGGCCGGGTAGCTCTTCTTGGCGTCGTCGGGCGACAAGGGGTGGCTGATGCAGGCCAGCCCGGCCGGGATACCGGGCTTCATGCCGGCCCAGCCGTCGAGCTTGCCGACAAATAGCAGCTTGGCTTCGCTGTGCTCAAGAATCTGGCGGATGGTGCCGGCGGCCAGCGTCGGGTACAGCGGCACCGAGACACCACCCGCGAGCCAGATCGCGAAGTCGCTCATCATCCAGTGCGCGGTGTTTTTCGACATCAGCGCGACGCGGTCCCCGCTCTGCACCCCCTGGGCCTTGAGGTGTGCGGCCATGCGCCGGGCCTGGTCCATCAGTTCGCGCCAGGTGTAGTCCTTCACCGCGGCGCCGCCGAGCGGCTGCGTCAGCGCGACCCGGTCGGGGGCCGTCGATTCCCAGTGGTACATGCGCTGCAGCGCGAGCGAGTCAGACGAAACGGTAGAGGCCATGGTCAGTTTGCCCTGGTGGTTGGGAGAGTCACAAAGGTCGGCAGCGTAGCCGGCCGCGGCCGGCAGTGGAAGAGGACTTCCCTGGCTCGCGGCGGGCTGGCAATCAGGCAGGCGCCGGGCCGACTCGGCGGACCGGCACCCGATCAGCGGGCGGCGCAAGGCGGCCGGCGCGGCGGCCTCGGGCGCAGTCAGTCGTCGCGCTGGGCGGCGTCTTCGAGCTGGTCGATGACCTTGCGCGCGCCACGCAGCGCCAGGGTCACGTCCAGGTCGGCCTGCGGTGCGACCACCGAGACGACCTCGTCGATCGCGTCAGGCTGTTCCATCACCGCCTTGGCGATGACCGACAGCGCAACGATGGCTTTGCGCGTCGCCACGGCGGGCAACTCGCCGGTGGCTTGCGCCACGACATGGTGGCGCACGCTGACCACCGCCGGCGCGGCCAGGCCCCAGCTTTCGCAGAGGGCCGCACCCAGCGCATCGTGGCTGACACCAAAGCCGGTGTGCTCGAGCATGACCAGTTCGGTGTCCGAGCCGGCGGCCCGAAGCATCGCACCGTAGTGATCACTTGCATGCCGGAAGAGCACGGCTTTGCCACACTCTTCAAATAGCCCAGCCGAATGGGCCGCCCAGGCGTCGACGCTCAGATGCGCCCCCAGCCGGCCCATTACAAAGCCGCGCCGGCCGGCGCGCTGCCACAGCGGCTCAAGCTGGGCTGACGGCGGGAACGCCGCGCGCAGCCCCATCTCGAAGGTGATCGCCGCGACTTCGCGCATGCCCAGGTAGGTGATCGCCTGCTGCACGCTCTGCACGCGGCCCTTCAGGCCGTACAGCGACGAGTTCACGGCTTTCATCACCGAGGCGGCCAGCGCCATGTCGCTTTCGATCAGCGTCGACGCGGCCTGCAGGTTGATATCGTCATCGGCGAGCAGCAACGACAACTTGACCAGCGAATCAGGCTGCGCCGGGATATCGATATCGAGGGTGCGAAGTTCTGGGTTCACGCTCATGGCGATGCTGCTCGTGCGCCAGACGCGGCGCCTTCCTGGCCAAATCGTAGGCCACTGGCGCCATCGCGAAGCGCCGAATAGCGCCCATGAATGCAGCGCAATACGCCGCCTGATGGTCAGCAACGCGAGCCGCGCGCTCAGGCCGGCGCCGGGCCGCCCCAAGCGGCCTGAAGCCCCCTCGGGGGCCAGCGCAGGCGCGCAGCGACAAGCGTGGGGGTCGTCATTTCAGCGCC
>JANOKR010000561.1:0-4130 GCA_031419315.1 Betaproteobacteria bacterium | reverse complement strand
CCAATCGATATCGATGCAGATGGCCGAGCTCAGCCTGCTGCCCGCGGTGCGCGCCGCGCCCGACGCGATCATCGTCGCCGACGGCACCAGCTGCCGGCACCAGATCGCCGACGGCGCCGGCCGCCAGGCGCTGCATGTGGCGCAGGTGCTGGCCGATCATTTGATTAGTTAGCTATCTTGCCGCACCCGCCATGGTCCTGAAATATCTCGCCGGCTACAACCCGGCACTGATCAATCAGGTGCAGGCGCTCATCGACGATGGCCGCCTGGCGCAGTCGGTGCGCCTGCGCCACCCGCAGGATCACGCGGTGCGCAGCGACCGCGCGCTGTTCGCTTATGTCGATGCGATGCGGCTGGACTTTCTGCGCAACGCCGCGCCGCTGGCCAAGGTTGCATTCGATAACAAGCTGCATGTCATCGAGCAGGCGCTCGGCACCCACACCACGATCTCGCGGGTGCAGGGCAATCGCCTCGTCGCCAAGCGCGAGATCCGCATCGCCAGCGTCTTCAAGGAAGCGCCGGCAGACTTCTTGCGCATGATCGTCGTGCACGAACTGGCGCATCTGAAAGAGCGCGATCACAACAAGGCTTTCTACGGGCTGTGTGTGCATATGGAGCCCAACTACCACGACCTGGAGTTCGACCTGCGCCTGTGGCTGACGGCGCGGGAGTTGCAGCCGGTGGGGCCTTGAACGGAGGGGCGTTCCTTCGTACAAGTACGCGATCGGCCAAACGGCCAAGCGCCGTTGGTGGCTCCTGTGCTCAGTCCCGTCAAGGTCAACACCGCGCGAGGCAGGCGGCCCGGGCATGCGCTCTTCGGCCCACGCTCGCGGGGCACCGCCCGCCGGGCCTGACGATCACCGCATCAACGACGCCTTTGCACCCAAAACGTGTGGCGACCGCGAATGGGGCCTGCGCTCGCATACCCAAACCGCCTGCCCAGGTCGACCGGCTGCTCCTGCCCCAAGGACTACCGCAGATCCGCAGGGTGGTGGTGGTGTCTTCGGTCGCAGGCCCCATTCGCGGTCGCCACGCTGTCGGGTCACCGATGCCGGTGTTGATGGCACGGCGCCGGGTCACCAGAAGCATTCCCCCGCGAGCGTGGGCCGGAGAACGAAGGCGCCGCCACCGCGCTGCCGCGCCGGCATCGACATCGACATCGAGACCCACACCGACATCGCCACCGCTAGCGACCCGACAAAGGGGACCAGTTCGAAGCCCTCAGCCGCGCCGCAAGCCCAGCCACATTACCGTCGCGACGACCAGCAAACCACCCGCCACCTGCACCGGCGCGATCGACTGCCCGAGCAGCGCCCAGGCCAGCACCAGCGCAAAGATCGGCTCGACATTCATGACGCCCAAGTTGCCGACCACGCCCAGCCGCGGCAGCACCGTGAACAGGATCGTGAATGCGGTGCCGTAAAGAAAGGTCAGTGCGACCAGGCCCCACCAGCCGGCGGCGGCGTCGGGCAGGTGAAAACCGCCCTGGGTGGCGACTGCGGCGAGCGCGATCACGGCCACGATGGCCATCGTGCACGCGGTGCGCAGGCGGCCATCGAGGTCACCCGCTTCGTGTTGCGTGAGCACCAGCGCGAGGCCGAACGTTGCCGCAGCGGCGAGCGCAAAAGCCACGCCGATGCCGATCTGCTGCCACTGTGCGGCGGCACCCAGGCCCGACGCGGCGCCAAAGACATCCAGCGCCAGCGCCAGGCCGACCAGCAGCACCGGCATCGCGCGCAAGACCCGCGGCTCGGGCCGGTGGCCGTAGACCAGCCGCGCCCACAGCGCCGCCCACAGCGGGAAGGTGTTGAACGCGAGCAGCGCCAGCGCCACCGGCAAGCGCGCCACCGCGGCATACAGGCACAGGCTCTGCACGCCGATGAGCAAGCCGATGGCGGCCAGCCCGCGGCGGTGGCGCGCATTCAAACCACGCGGCACCCCTTGCAACAGCACCAGCAGCGTGACCACGATCGCGGTTGCGGTGCTGCGAAAGCTGACCGCCGTGGCGACATCGACACCATGGTCGAACGCCACTCTCGCAGCGACATGATTGGCGCCCATCATCAAGGCGATCAGGAGCAGCGTGGCAAAGGCCGCGCCGCTGAGCCGGCTGGCGGCACGCGCCGGTGATCGAAGTGAGTTCATGAATCCTGTGCGACGGCCCGCGTTCTGGGAGGGGGCTGGAAAGTCGGTAGGCCAGGCAGTTGCCTCCCCGCCGAGAATTGGCCTGCAACCGCGGGCTGCGGCAATGCCGGTTTTACCAAGGATCACGATGACACTGACCTCCTCGATGCGCGCCGCCACGGCGGCAGCCCTTTTTGCCGCGCTGGCCTTGGGCCACAGCGCGCAGGCGCAGAACATCTCGATCGCCACCGGCGGCACCGGCGGCGTCTATTACCCGATGGGGGGTGGCCTGGCGGCCGTGCTGTCCAAACATGTGCCCGGCATGCAGGCCACCGCCGAGGTCACCGGCGGCTCGGTCGACAACCTGAAGCTCATCGCCAGCGGCAAGCCTTATGTGGCTTTTTCGATGACCGATGCGGCGCAGGATGCGCTGCGCGGCGAAGACAAATTCAAGGGCAACAAGGTGCCGCTGAAGACCTTGGTGATCCTCTACCCGAACCGCATGCATGTCGTCAGCATCGAGGGCCGCGGCGTCGCGAAGATGGCCGACCTGAAAGGCAAGCGTGTTTCCACCGGCTCGCCGGGCAGCGCCACCGAGGTCATGGCCTTTCGTGTGATTGAAGCCGCCGGCCTCGACAAAGACCAGGATCTGAAGCGCGAGCGCCTCGGCGTGGCCGAATCGGTCAACGCCATCAAGGACGGCAAGATCGACGCCTTCTTCTGGGTCGGCGGCCTGCCGACCGCCGCGGTCACCGACCTGGCGAATACGCCGAGCACCAAGCTGAAGCTGGTCGACCATGCCGACGTGGTGGCCGCGATGAACAAAAAATACGGCAACCTGTACGTCGAGGACACGATCCCGAAGGACACCTACAAGGGCATGGACGCCGACAACAAACAGGCCACCGTGATGAACATCCTGGTCGCGCACGAGAGCATGGACGACAAGACCGCGTACAACATCGTGAAGACGATTTTCGACAAGCGCGACGACCTGATCGCGGTGCACAAGGAGTCGGCCAATATCAAGCTTGAGAACCAGAAGGCCGCCGCCTCGCCGATCCCGTTTCACCCCGGCGCAGTGAAATATTTTGCCGAGAAGGGCATCAAGCTCAACTGAAGCCCTCGATGCCGATCATCCCCGCCGGCGACGCGCCCGCGCCGCCGGCCGCGGTCAGCGCCGAGGCGCTGCACAAGGCCGAAGAATTCATCGAAGCCGAAGAGGGCGCCGCCAACAAACTCAAGGGCTGGCTCGGCATCTTCGTGGTCGCCGTCGCCTTTGCGATGTCGGCGTTTCACCTCTACACCGCTTACGCCATCGTGCCGACGCAGACGCTGCGCCCGGTGCATGTCGGCTTCGTGCTGTTCCTGTCGTTCCTGGTATTCCCGCTGCACCCGCGTTTTCGTCACCGCGTGATGTGTTGGGACTGGCTGGCCGCGGCGCTGGCGATCGCCATCGTGGTCTATCTGATCCGGGGCGGCGACGACTTCACCGACCGCAACACCTCGCCGCTGCCCTGGGACATCGCCTTCGGCATCGCGCTGATCGCCCTGGTGCTCGAGGCGATGCGGCGCTGCACCGGCTGGATCATGCCGATCATCACGCTGGCCTTCATCGCCTACGCGCTGTTCGGGCCCCACCTGCCGGCGCCGTGGACGCACAAGGGCTACGAAATCGGCCGCCTGGTCGGCGTGATGTACATGACGCTCGAAGGCATCTACGGCGTGGCGATCGATGTGTCGTCGTCGCTGATCATTCTGTTCACAATCTTCGGCGCTTTTTTGCAGCAATCGGGTGCGGGCAAGTTCTATATCGACTTCTCGTTCTCGGCGATGGGCGGCAAGCCCACCGGCGCCAGCCCACCGTGGTGCTGGCGTCGTTCCTTCTCGGCGGGCCGTCGGGCTCGGGCGTGGCGACCACCGTCACGCTGGGCGCGGTCGCCTACCCGATGCTCGAGAAGGTCGGCTATGAGAAAAACGCCGCTGGCGGGCTGCTCGCCGCCGGC
>JANOKR010000560.1:0-5173 GCA_031419315.1 Betaproteobacteria bacterium | reverse complement strand
ATCGGCGGCTGGGGCGCCGATACGTTTGTCTTCCGCCGCGGCGACGGCAACGACGACTTGGTCGATTTTGCGCCGGTGCACGCCAGCGGCGGCGACCACATCTCGATATCCATCCCGGGGATTGCCGGCTTCAACGACCTGCTTCAATATGCCCGCCAGACCGACGAGGGTGTGATGTTCGACTTTGGCGAAGGCGACACAATGTTGATCCGCGGTGCCGAGTTGCCGTCGGTGCAGAACGACTGGTTCACTTTCCCATGATCGCTTTCGCGTGAGCGCTTTCCCGTGAACGCTTCGAACGCCGCCGCAGCCCCCGGCAACCCGCTCGCAGCGGCGCTGCAGTCGCTGCGTGCGGCATTTGGTGCGGCATTCGGTTTTGGCAGCCTGGTCAACTTGCTGATGCTGACCGGGCCGCTGTTCATGCTCCAGGTCTACGACCGCGTGTTGACCAGCCGCTCCGTGCCGACGCTGGTTGCGCTGGTGGCCATCGCGGCGGTGCTCTATGCGTTCCTCGGCGTCTTCGACTTTTTGCGATCGCGGGTGATGTCGCGCCTGGCGCACGGCCTCGACGATGCCCTTGGCGCGGTGACGCTGCGCGCCTGGCTGTCGCCGCGGCCCGGCCGCAGCGGCCGAAGCGACCTGATGCCGGTCGCGCGCCCGCTCAACGAGCTGTCGACGCTGCGACAGTTTTTCAGCTCGCCGGCGATGAATGGTTTGATGGACCTGCCCTGGGCGCCGCTCTATCTGCTGGTGGTTTTCGGCCTGCACCTGCAACTCGGGCTGTTGGCCGCGGGTGGAGCGCTGGTCGCCGTCGGCCTGGCGTTGCTCACCGAAGCGGTGACGCGGCGCCCGCTGGCTGCGGCGGCCGCGGCCGACCACCGCGATACCGGTTTTGCCGAGCAGAGTCAGCGCAACCTTGAAACCCTGCAGGCGATGGGCATGGTCGGGCATGCGGTGGCGCAGTGGCGCATCGGGCATGACGCCGCGGCGGCTGACGCGCAGCGTGCGTCGGAGCGCGTCGAATGGCTGGCCGCCTTGTCGCGCGCGTTTCGGCTGCTGCTGCAATCGGCGATCCTCGGGCTTGGCGCCTACCTCGCGATACGCCAGCAGGTGTCGGCCGGCGCGATCATCGCCGCATCGATCATCGCCGGGCGTGCGCTGGCGCCGATCGACCAGCTTATCGCTGGCTGGCGCAATATCGTGCGCGCCCGCCAGGCGCACCAGCGGCTGCGCCAACACCTTGATGCGCCGTCGGCGCCCGCGCCGGTGCAGCTACCCAACCCGAGCGGCGCGGTGTCGGTGCGGGGGCTCGTCAAACACAGCCCGGCTGCGCGCAGCGGCGATACGCGCGACGGCCGCCCGCCGATCCTGAACGGCATCCATTTCGATCTGGCGCCGGGCAGCGGCCTCGGTGTCATCGGCCCCAGCGCCTGCGGCAAGACCACGCTGGCGCGGCTGCTCACGGGCGTCTGGCTGCCCGATGCCGGCGCGGTGCGCCTGGACGGCGCGACCTTCGAACAATGGGACGCCGACCAGATCGGCCAACACATCGGCTACCTGCCGCAGACGGTGGAGCTGCTGGCCGGCACATTGGCGCAGAACATCGCGCGCTTCGACCCCAATGCCAGCGACGACGATGTCATTGCCGCGGCCCGGCTCGCCGGCGTGCACGAGATGGTGCTGCGCTTGCCCGAGGGTTACGCGACCCCGGTCGGTGGCGGTGGCGCGGTGTTGTCGGGCGGGCAGGTGCAGCGGGTCGCACTCGCCCGCGCGGTTTATGGCGCGCCGTCGCTGGTGGTGCTCGACGAGCCGAATGCCAACCTCGATGCCGAAGGTGATGACGCGCTCACCGAGGCGATCCGCCGCCTGCGCGCGGCTGGCTGCACGGTCGTCGTGATGGCGCACCGGCCGAGCGCGATCGCCGCCGTCGACCTGATCCTGATGCTCGACGAAGGCCGGCAGACCGCTTTCGGGCCGAAGGCCGAGGTCTTGCGCAAAGTCACCCGGGTGGCGTCGGGATGAGCGCCGTGCAGACACTTCAACTCGCGGCTACCGCGAGCGAGCCGGCGACCGCGCCAGCACCACGCCGGCCGCGCACATCGACGCGGACGGCCATGCTCGCCGGCGCGCTGGCCGCGGCGACGCTGGTTTTTGGGCTCGGTGGCAGCGCGGCGTTTGTTGATGTGGCTGGCGCCGTGCTGGCCACGGGTGCGGTCTCGCCGCAAGGCCGGCCCAAGGCGGTGCAGCACCTCGACGGCGGCATCGTGCGCGAGATCCGGGTGCGCAACGGCAGCGTGGTCGATAAGGGCGACCTGCTGCTGCGGCTGGACGATACGGCGCTGCGCTCGGCGGTCGAGATTCACCGCAACCGGCTGCGCGAAGGGCTGGCGCGCCAGGCGCGGCTGCAGACCGAGCGTGACGGCGTGGCGGCGATCGACTGGGCGCGTGCCACGCTGCCGGGCCTGGCCGAGGTTGGCGCTTCGGCCGACCAGCGCAGCGCGCAGCAGCGCCTGTTCAACGTGCGTCGAGCGGCCCGTGGTGGCCAGGTTTCGCAGCGCGGTGAGAAGGTCAAGCAGTTTCAGAACCAGATCGCCGGCACCCAAGGCCTGATCGCATCAAAAACCGAGCAGGCGGCGTCGATCGAGCGCGAACTGCTCGGTCTGCGCAGCCTGCAAAAAGAAGGCTTTGTGCCGGCCACCCGCATCCTGGCGCTGGAGCGTGAACAGTCGGCGTTGGCCGGGCAGGTGGTCGAACACCGCGCCGAACTCGCGCGCATCGGCAACGGCATCGACGAAACCCAGATCGGCGTCTTGCAGGGCGAGCGTGAGTTCCAGGAAAACGTGCTCGCCGAGCTGCGCCAGCTAACATCTGAAATGGCCGACACCTCGCAGCAGTACCGCGCTGCCCGCGAGCAGCTGTCGCGGGTCGAGATCCGCGCGCCGGAAAGCGGTGTCGTGCACGAGCTCAATATCGTGACCGTCGGCGGTGTCGTCGCGCCGGGGGCGACGCTGATGCAGCTCGTATCGTCGGCGCAGGGCCTGGTCATCGATGCCGGCATCGAGCCGCAGTTCATCGACCAGGTGCTGCTCGGGCAGACCGCGGTGGTGCGCTTCCCGGCCTTCAGCCGCGACAGCACGCCCGAGCTGACCGGCACCGTGGCCACGGTGTCACCGACGAGCGTGCTCGACGAGCGCAGCGGCGCCGCGTTTTACCGCGTCGTAGTCCAAATCACCGCCGCCGAACTAGCCCGGCTGGAGCCGCGCGCGCTGGTGCCGGGCATGCCGGTGGAAGTTTTTGTGCAGACCGGCGAGCGCTCGATCCTGAGCTACCTGGTCAAGCCGCTGCGCGACCAGTTTCAGCGTGCGCTGCGCGAGCGCTGAACCGCCGTCGCGCTCGAACAGTTTGAATCCCAAGGAGAACTTCAATGCCCTTCGACCCCCGATTTGTGGCACGAGTGTGGGCCGCGATTTTGGCCGTCGCTGCACTGGTGTCGGCGCCGATCGCCGCCGCGGCGAGCTACACCTTCGCGCAAGGCGGGTACAGCGGCGGCGGCGTGTTGTCGGGTTCTTTCAGCGGTGTTGATGTGGATGGCGACGGCTGGCTGGTGCAATTGGGCGCGGGCGGCGAGTTGTCGGCATTTGCGCTCAGCTTTACTGGCGATGCGCACATCGCCGCTTTCACGCTGGGCGGTGCCGACCTGCAAGGCCTGGTGCTGCGTCTGGATGGTGGACCGCTTGGCGACGATGCAAGCCCGCCCGGCGAAGGCCTGGCGGCCGCTTCGGCGGCGTTTCAGGTACTGGCCGGCTGGTCTGCGCTGGGCAGCGCTGGTGGTCTGGTGGCCGACTTGCAGTCCGGCGCTTCGTCGCTGACCGAGTTGCCGCCGGTGGTGACGCTGGTGCCCGAGCCGGGGACGATGCTGCTCCTGGGTGCCGGAGCGGCGGCGCTAGCGATGCTTGTGCGCCGCCGCAGCGGAGTCGTGTCGCAGCGGAGTCGTTGACCCCGCCTGCCGAAATCTGGCATAATCGCCGGCTTACCCGGATTTTTGGTTGCGCGTTCGTGCGGCCTGGATGCCGGATCCGCCCAACCGGGCGTGGCCAGGAAAGTGATGCTCGCCAAGTCGTGAGCGCCGCCTGACAGGCCACGAACGACGGGCCCAAGACTGATCCATGTTCAGGTGCCGAGGTGCCTGCTGGTGGTTCAAGTTGGGGACAAACCAATGATTCAAATGCAAACGCGGCTTGAGGTCGCGGACAACACCGGCGCCAAGTCGGTCCAGTGCATCAAGGTGCTCGGTGGCAGCCGCAGGCGTTATGCCGGCATTGGTGACGTGATCAAGGTGTCGATCAAGGAAGCCGCGCCGCGTGGTCGGGTGAAAAAGGGTGAGGTCTACAGCGCCGTTGTCGTGCGCACCGCCAAGGGCGTGCGCCGTCAGGACGGCTCGTTGATCAAGTTCGACAGCAACGCCGCGGTGCTTTTGAACGCCAAGCTCGAGCCCATCGGCACGCGCATCTTCGGGCCCGTGACGCGCGAGCTGCGCAACGAGCGCTTCATGAAGATCGTGTCACTGGCCCCCGAAGTGCTCTGACCAGCGCAGCGCAGGAGTTTTAATCGTGAACAAGATTCGCAAAGGCGACCAGGTCATCGTGTTGACCGGGCGCGACAAGGGCAAGCGTGGCACCGTGAGTGCGCGCGTTGACGAAGAGCGTGTCATCGTCGACGGCGTGAACATGGTCAAAAAACATGTCAAGCCGAACCCGATGAAGGGCACCACCGGCGGCGTCGTCGACAAGACGATGTCGATCCACCAGTCCAACCTGGCGATCTTCAATCCGGCCACTGGCAAAGGCGACCGGGTCGGCATCCGGCTGCTGACTGCCGCCGAACAACTGGCGCGCAGCACCCGCGACAAAGGCGTTCGTGTGTACCGCTCCAGCGGCGACGAGATCAAGGCGTAACGGACATGGCAAAGACCAAAGCAGCGGCGCCGAGCGGCCCCGCCAACCAGGGCCCGGCCGCGCAGGCCCGCCTTCAGGTCATCTACCGCGAGAAGATCGTGCCCGATCTGGTGGCCAAATTTGGCTACAAGTCGGTGATGCAGGTGCCGCGCCTGACCAAGATCACGCTCAACATGGGCGTGAGCGAGGCGGTGTCGGACAAGAAGGTCATGGACAAC
>JANOKR010000559.1:0-5832 GCA_031419315.1 Betaproteobacteria bacterium | reverse complement strand
TCGCTGATTACGCCGGCCAATCGGTACAGCAGGGACTGAGTTATTACCTCGCATTTCTGGCCCTCGTCAGCGTCAGCCTGGGGGTGCTCAACCTGCTCCCGCTGCCGATGCTCGACGGTGGGCACCTGATGTATCATCTTTTTGAAGGGGTGACCGGGCGCCCTGTCCCGGAGCGCTGGCTCGACCGGCTTCAGCGCGGTGGTGTCGTGGTGCTGCTGGTGATGATGTCGGTGGCCCTCTTCAACGATGTGGCCCGCCTCTTCGGCCTGCACTGAATCCTTCTCTCCTGATGTCATTCCTCTTTCCGATTGGATCGCTGCGCCCCGCAGTGGTCGTGATGGCTGCGGTCGCCGCACTCGTGTCCCCGGCGGCGAGGGCGGTCGAGCCCTTTGTGCTCAAGGACATCCGCGTCGAAGGCCTGCAGCGCACCGACCCCGGCACGGTGTTCGCGGCGCTGCCCTTTCGCATCGGCGACACCTACACCGACGACAAGGGCGCGATTGCCCTGCGCGCGCTGTTTGCGACCGGCCTTTTCAAGGACGTGCGCATCGATATCGAAGGCGAAGTCGCGGTGGTCATCGTCGATGAGCGCGCGGTCATTGCCAACGTCACGTTTGTCGGGCTCAAGGAGTTCGACAAGGACCAGCTCATCAAGTCGCTCAAGGATTCGGGCATCGGCGAAGGCCTGCCGTTTGACCGCTCGATCGTCGACCGCGCCGAACAGGAAATCAAACGCCAGTACCTGACACGCAGCCTCTATGGCGCCGAGGTCGTGACCACGATCACGCCGCTGGAGCGCAACCGCGTCAACGTCACCTTCACGATGAACGAAGGCGAGGCGGCCAAGATCCGCGAGATCCGCATCTCCGGCGCGACGGCGTTCAGCGAGGCGTCGCTGTTGTCGCTGATGGACCTTACCTCCGGCGGCTGGTTGACCTGGTACACCAAGTCCGACCGCTACGCCCGCGCCAAGCTCAACGCCGACCTTGAGACCGTGCGTGCGTACTACGTCAATCGCGGTTATCTTGAGTTCACGGTCGAGTCGACGCAGGTCACGATTTCGCCGGACAAACAGAATATCGACATCGCGATCTCGATCCGCGAAGGCCAGCCCTACACGGTGACCGCGGTCAAGCTCGAAGGCCAGTATTTCGGCCGCGAGGCCGAGTTCCGCTCGCTGGTGGCGATCCGCCCCGGCGAGGCCTACCGTGGTGACGAAGTGGCGACCACGGTGCGCCGCTTCACCGACCTCTTCGGCAGCTTCGGCTATGCCTTCGCGCGGGTCGAGCAGCGGCCGGAGATCGACCGCGCCAGCGGGCAGGTGGTGGTCGTGCTCACCGCCGAGCCGCAGCGCCGCGTCTACGTCCGCCGCATCGACATCGCCGGCAATACACGCACCCGCGACGAAGTCATCCGCCGCGAACTGCGCCAGCTCGAAGCCTCGTGGTACGACGGCCAGCGCATCAAACGATCGCGCGACCGCGTTGAGCGGCTGGACTATTTCAAAGAGGTCACGGTCGATACGATCGAGGTCCCCGGCCAGCCCGACCAGGTCGACCTGCTGTTCACCGTTGAAGAGCGGCCGACCGGCAACCTGCTCTTCGGCCTGACCTATTCCAACGCCGAGAAGGTCGGCCTGAATGCGTCGCTGAAGCAGGACAACGTCTTCGGCTCGGGCAACTATCTCGGTGTCGAGATCAACACGAGCAAGACCAACCGGACCCTGGTCTTCAGCACCGTCGACCCGTATTTCACGGTTGACGGCATCTCGCGTGCGATCGATGTTTTTTACCGCACCAGCCGGCCACTGAACAGCCTGGGCGACCAGTACCAGCTCGCCACGCCGGGCGCGACCTTGCGCTTCGGGGTGCCGTTTTCCGAGAGCGACACGGTGTTCTTCGGCCTCGGCCTGGAGCGCACCGAGATCCGCGCTGCCACCGCGATCCCGAACAGCTATTTCCTCTACCGCGAACAGTTCGGCGCAGTCAGCCAGTCCGTGCCGCTCACGCTGGGCTGGCAGCGCGACCAGCGCGACAGCGTGCTGACGCCGACGGCTGGCCGCTACCAGCGTGTCAACCTGGAGTGGAGCATTGCTGGTGATGTGCGCTATCTGCGCACGAATGTGCAGTTCCAGCAGTATTGGCAACTGCCGCTGAAGATGTCGCTCGGCGTGAATGCCGAAATCGGCATCGGCAAGGGGCTCGGTGGCCGGCCGTTCCCGATCTTCAAGAATTTTTATGCCGGCGGGCTGGGCTCGGTGCGCGTTTTCGAGCAGGGCTCGCTGGGGGTGGTCGACCCCACCGGCGCCTTCATCGGCGGCGCGCGCCGGCTGAACCTGAACGCCGAGCTGTACTTCCCGGTGCCCGGTACCGGCAACGACAAATCACTGCGCATCTTTGCTTTCACTGACGTCGGCAATGTCTGGCGCGACGGCGAAAAGATCAGCGGCTCGAGCCTGCGTGCATCGGCCGGTTTTGGCCTGAGCTGGATCTCGCCGGTGGGCCCGTTGAAGCTGAGCTGGGGCAACCCGATCAAATCCGAGCCCAGAGATAGAATCCAGAAGTTTCAATTCCAGATCGGGACCGCGTTCTGATGAAGACCTCGTTGAATAATCTGCTCGCACTCTCGACCGTGCTGCTGGCCTTCGCTGGCGCTGCGCCGGCCCAGGAGCTCAAGATCGGCTACGTCAACAGCGAACGGGTGCTGCGCGACTCCAATCCGGCAAAGGCGGCGCAGACCAAACTTGAAGCCGAGTTCGCCAAGCGCGACCGCGAGCTCAACGACCTGGGCACCAGGCTCAAGTCGGCGGCCGACAAGCTCGAAAAAGACGCCCCGACGACCGCAGAAAGCGAGCGCAATCGGCGCCAGCGCGAACTCATCGAACAAGACCGCGACTTGCAGCGCAAGCGCCGCGAGTTTCAGGAAGACCTGGCGCAGCGCAAGAACGAAGAGCTGGCCACCGTCGTCGAGCGCGCCAACAAGGTCATCAAGCAGATCTTCGACAGCGAGAAGTACGACGTCATCCTGCAAGAAGTGGTCTTTGCCGGCCCGCGTGTCGACATCACCGACAAGGTGATCAAGTTGTTGAACACGCCTGCGGCGCCGGGCAAATAACCTGCCTGGAAATCGCGCGGTGCAGGTCAGCGCAAGCGAACTGGCCGCGCTCCTCGGCGGTGAACTGATCGGCGACGCCGCGCTGCGCATCACGCACATCGCCGGCCTGCAGGCCGCCGACGCCGCGGCGGTAAGTTTCCTCGCCAACCCCAAGTACCAGGCCCAGCTCGCTGCATCGGCCGCTGGCTGCGTGATCGTCGGCCCGGCCCAGCGCGATGCGGTCTTGCAGCGCGCCAGCGCGATCGTCTGTGCCGACCCGTACCTGGCGTTTGCGCGATTGACACAATGGTGGGCGCAGCAGACGCGCAGCAAGCCTGCGGCTGGTGTGCATGCCAGCGCCGTGGTCGCTGACTCGGCGCAGGTGCACGCCGGCGCGACGATTGCCGCGCTGGCGGTGATCGGCGAACGTGCCCGCATCGCCGACGGCGCGGTGATCGGCGCGCACTGTGTGATCGGCGACGACGCCGCGGTTGGCGCCCAGACGCGCCTTGCCGCGCATGTCGTTCTCGGCGACCGCTGCATCATCGGCGCGCGTGGCATCGTGCATGCCGGCGTCGTGATCGGTGCCGACGGCTTCGGCTTCGCGCCCGACGGCGGGCGCTGGGAAAAGATCGAACAGCTCGGCGCCGTTTGCATCGGCGACGACGTCGAGATCGGTGCCAACAGTTGCATCGACCGCGGTGCGCTCGAAGACACCGTGATCGAAGACGGCGTCAAGCTCGACAACCTGGTCCAGGTCGGCCACAACGTGCACATCGGTGCGCACAGTGCGATGGCCGGCTGCGTCGGTATTGCCGGCAGCGCCCGCATCGGCGCGCATTGCACCGCCGGTGGTGGCGCGATCATCCTCGGCCACCTCGAGCTCGTCGACCACGTGCACATCTCGGCGGCGACCGTCGTCACGCGCTCGATCCGGCAGCCCGGTGTCTACAGCGGCGTCTTCCCGTTCGACGACAATGCTGCCTGGGAAAAAAATGCCGCCACGCTGCGCCAGTTGCACGCGATGCGCGACCGCTTGCGTGCGTTGGAGGCAAAATCAAAATGACGACGTTGGACATCAACCAGGTTCTCAAAAAGCTGCCTCATCGCTACCCGATGCTGCTCATCGACCGGGTGCTCGAGGTCGAAAAGGGCGTGCGCTTCAAGGCGCTGAAAAACGTCACCATTAACGAGCCGTATTTTGTCGGCCACTTCCCGGTGCGGCCAGTGATGCCGGGTGTGCTGATGCTCGAGGCGCTGGCCCAGGCCGCCGCGGTGCTGTCGTTCGAAACCGCCGGCGTAGACCCCGACGATCGCACCGTCTACTACTTTGCCGGCATCGACGGCGCACGCTTCAAGCGGCCGGTGGAGCCCGGTGACCAGTTGATCCTCGAGGTGACCTTGTTGCGCTCGAAATCCGGCATCTACAAATTTGCCGCGCGCGCGACGGTGGACGGCGCGCTTGCGGTCGAAGCTGAGCTGATGTGCACGATGCGCAAGGTGCCTTGAGCCGGCGCTGCCGCGCGCTGTAGGCATCCGGCATAGCGACCCGCATGGCCGTCATTCATCCGACCGCGATCGTCGACGCTGCCGCCGAGCTCGCCGAGGGTGTCAGCGTTGGCGCCTACACGCTCGTCGGCGCCGGGGTTCAAGTCGGCGCGGGGACGCAGATCGGCCCGCACTGCGTGATCGAAGGCCCGACGGTGATCGGCCGCGACAACCGGATCTTTCAGTTCAGCTCGATCGGCGCAGCGCCGCAAGACATGAAGTACGCGGGTGAGCCGACCGCGCTGCACATCGGCGACCGCAACACGGTACGCGAGTTCTGTACCTTCAACCGCGGCACCGTGCAGGATGGTGGCGTGACGCGGGTCGGCGACGACAACTGGGTCATGGCCTATGTGCATGTCGCCCACGATGTGCAGGTCGGCAGCCATACGATCCTGGCCAACAACGCGACGTTGGCCGGCCATGTGCATATCGGCGACTGGGTCATCGTCGGTGGCCTGACGGGGGTGCATCAGTTTGTGCATATCGGCGCCCACGCGATGACCGGCTTCCAGAGCCATGTCTCGCAGGATGTGCCGCCTTTCATCATGGTCTCGGGCAACCCACTCGGCGTGCATGGTTTCAATGCCGAAGGCCTGCGCCGGCGCGGTTTTTCGCGCGAGCGCATCGCACAAGTGAAGCGGATGCACCGGCTGCTGTACCGCGACGGCCTGACGCTGGAGCAGGCCAAGGCCAAGATTGCTGTTTTGCCGGCAGCGCCTGACGCCGCCGACGGCGGCGCCGATGACGTGCAGCGGATGCTTGACTTTCTCGCCGCATCAACCCGCGGCATTGCCCGCTGAAGCGGCCGCTGCTGATGCGCCTGGGCCTGGTCGCCGGTGAAGCCTCTGGCGACTTGCTTGCCGGGCTGCTGATGGGCGGGCTGCTCACCCGTTGGCCGCAGCTGCAGACGGTGGGCATCGGCGGGCCGCGCATGGCGGCGCTTGGGTTCGACGCCTGGTGGCCGAGCGACAAGCTCGCGGTGCGTGGTTATGTCGAGGTGCTGCGCCACTACCGCGAGATTGCCGGCATCCGCAACGCGCTTGCCGAGCGGCTGCTGGCCGATCCGCCACGTGCCTTCATCGGCGTCGACGCGCCGGATTTCAACCTCGGCCTCGAAGCCCGGCTGCGCGAGCGCGGCATCAAGACGATCCACTTCGTCTGCCCGTCGATCTGGGCCTGGCGCGGCGG